>JAJHPN010000431.1 GCA_020890855.1 Candidatus Contendibacter sp.
CCCAGCACCCGCTGCAACACCTGGCCCGACAGCAGAATGACAAAGGTCAGCAGGGCCATAGCGACGGTCACGCCGATCAACCCTAAAAACAGGGCGTGGTTATTGGCCGCTTCGGATTCAGTGGCGTACAGAATCAGGTTGGCGATCACGCCAGGGCCGACCAGCAGCGGCATGGCGAACGGCACCACAATCTGCCGAAACATCAGCCGGGCCTCGCCCAGCGCGCTGGTTTGGGTCTGGGCAACCAGTTCCCGGACCGCTTTGTTGGGATCGCCGGTGACGATATTGATGGCGATCAACAGCAGCAAAATGCCCCCGGCAACCCGGAACGAGTCCAGGGTAATGGCAAAAAAGTTGAGAATGGCGGCGCCGCTGAGCAGGAACAGCACCATCAGCCCCAACACGGTCAGCGCGACAAACAGCGCCAGCCAGGCTTGAACCCGGCGGCTCTTGCCCGCGGTGTAGCCAATGAACACCGGCATCATGCCCAGCGGATTGACCAGGGCAAACAGGGTGGCGGCAAAAGTGCTGAGAAACGAAAGCATCGTTCACCCGTTCCGGCGGCGATCCGTCAGCGCATCGCTCAATGCCGCAAACGCCGCCAAGTCCAGCGTTTCCGGGCGAGCGCCCGGTTCGACGCCCGCCGCCTTGATTTCGGCGGCGTCGAGCACCTCGCGCAGCGAATTACGCAAGGTCTTGCGGCGCTGGGCGAAAGCGAGGCGCACCACCTCGGCCAGGCGGGCTTCGTCCTGCACCGCGACGGCCAATGTTTCACGTGGAACCAAGCGCACGACCGTCGATTGCACTTTCGGCGGCGGCCGGAACGCGCCCGGCCCGACCGTGAACAGCAACTCGACCCGGCAGCGGTATTGCACCATCACTGACAGTCGTCCGTAAGCCGGATCGCCCGGACCGGCCGCCATCCGTTGCGCTACTTCCTGCTGCAACATCAGATGCAGATCGTGCAGATGGATCGCCTGGGTCAGCAGATGGAACAACAGGGGGGTGGCGATGTTGTAGGGCAGGTTGCCGGCGATCCGCAACCGGGGATTCGCCGCGCTGCCCCGCAGGGCGGCGAAATTGAAAGTCAGCGCATCGGCCTGATAAATCCGCAGCGTCCCGATCCCCTGGCAGCGGGCCTGCAACGGTTCCGGCAAATCCCGATCCAGCTCTACCGCATCCAGTTCGCCGGCGGCCCGCAACAGGGGAATCGTCAATGCCCCCAGACCAGGGCCGATCTCGACCAGCCGCTGGCCAGGGATGGGCCGAATCGCCATCACGATTCGGTCAATCACCATCGGATCGTGTAAAAAATGCTGCCCAAACCGTTTACGGGGTTGATGCGCCGCCGCACTGCTCATGGAGTTTTGGTCGCTGCCGCTGCCGCCGGCGGCGTCGCATCGGGGGCCAACCGCACTTCGATATAAGCCTCATCGCGCAACCGGCGCAGCGCCAGTTCCCATTCCTCATCCGCCCGTCTCCGCATCAGCGCCTCGCGAATCCGGGCGCGTTCCGCTTCGGGCGGAGCGGAACCCTGGCGACGCTCCAGCACCTGGACGATGTGCCAGCCAAAGGCGGTTTTGAAGGGCGGACTGATCTGGTTGGGCTGCAACTTCGCCATTTCCTGCTCGAACTGCACGACCATTGTCCCCGGTGAAGTCCAACCCAGATCGCCGCCCCGCGCCGCTGAATTTTTATCATCGGAATTAACCCGCGCCAGCGCCGCGAACTCCTGACCATTCTCAATCTGCTCGCGCAATTGCGTCAGCTTCTGGCGCGCCTCCTCATCCGACCGTTGCGCTGAGGTGCGAAGCAGAATATGCCGGGCGTGGGTCTGGGTAATCAGCGCCGCCTTGTCGGTTGAGGCGGGAGAGGCGGATGCTTCGGCGGCGCCGCCCCGGATTTCCAGCAACTTGACGATGTGGAATCCGCTTGGGCTGCGAATCAGTTCGCTGAACTGGCCAGGCCGCAGTTTCGGCACGACATTGGCAAACAGGGTGGGCAACTGATCGGCGCTGCGCCAGCCCAGATCGCCGCCTTCCAGCGCCTGCCGCCCGGAAGAGGCGCTGACTGCCAGTTGCCGGAAATCGATGCCCTTACGCAATTGCGCCAGCACTTCACTGGCCTGGCGTTTGGCCGCTTCAATCTGCGTCGGCGAGGCGTTTTCCGGCACTGCGATCAGAATCTGGGCGATATGGTATTCGCGCCCGCCACTACCGACTGCGGCGCTTTGCCCACTGCCGATCTGCGCTTGCAGACTTTCCACATCCTGCTCGGAAATCTGAATCTGGCTGTCCACCAGCTTCTGCCGCAGCCGGGCGCTCAACAATTCCCGACGGATATCATCGCGGAACTGGGCGAAACTGACCCCATCCTTCTCGATGGTTTGCCGCAACTGGGTCAGAGTCATTTTATTGCGCTGGGCCAGGGTCTCAATCGCTGCGTTCAGGGTGGCGTCGTCGATGGTGACGCCATTACGTTCAGCGGCGCGGACTTGCAACTGGGTCAGGATCAACCGTTCCAGCACCTGTTTTTCGACGATAGGCCGGGCTGGGATAGGCACCTTTTTTTGCTGCAACTGGCGCTCGATTTGCGCCACCGCCACATCCAGCTCTCGACGGGTAATGACGTCATCATTCACCACCGCCACGATGGCGTCCAACGTATGGCCTGTCCCTTCAGGGCCAGGGCCGAAAGTCATTTCGGCCCGAACAGTGACAGACAACACCAACAGCAGAGGAAAGAGCAATAACTTGTGCATGCGGATCATCGGAGGTCAGAACCTAGTAGCGGATCGGTTGATAGCCGAGAATGGAACTCTTGAGCTGGTTTTCCAGGCTGCTGCCCAGCCGGGATAGCCCTTTCAATTCCAATTCCAGATAAAAACCGGTTTGAGCGTCGGTTTCTTGCGGGCTGTCGCGGTATTGCCGGGCGACCGCCCGCACCGCCCAGCAGCAATCTTCATATTCCAGCCCAGCCAGGGTTTCCAGGTTGCGGCTGACATTAATGGCCTGATTCCAGCGGGCCATCACTCGCCATTGGGTCGCCAGCGGCCAGGCCAGCGACACATCCACCGAATGGATTTGATCGCCCTGGCTGGTCAGCCCTTGCGGGTCGCGATCCAGCAGATAGGACAGATTAATCAGTTGCCGGGAGTCGACGTAGTAGCGCAGATCAAACGCGGTGCGCTGGACATCGCTGCTGTCCGGCTCCATCTGGACGCCACCCTGCACCGCCCAGCGCGATGACAGATTGACCAGCCCTTGCGCGATCAATCCGGAATTGTCCGCCGTCTGCGGTGGTTCAATGGGCGACAGGTTGACCCGGCGATCCTCAAAATACTGAATCTGACCGACGCTGGCTCGCAGCCGCTCCCGGCCGCTCGGCCCATCCAGCAGCCGGGTCGTCAGTGCGGCAGTCAACTGATTGGCGTCACCCATCCGGTCAGCGCCGGTGAACCGGTTCTTACGAAACAGCCAGTCAATATCCCGATCCATCACGCTGCTGTCGAAAATGGGGATGTCGTCCTGATTGCGGTAGGGGACATACAGATAAAACAGGCGCGGCTCCAGGGTTTGCGTTCCAGCGGCGAGACCGAGCCAGTCCGCTTGCAATGGTCGATCAAAGATCAAGCCGCTGTCCAGACTCAGCACGGGCGTAGAACGCGAGGGCTGATCATTGGCGTCAGGAGCGGTGTTGTCGAGTTGATAGTCGGTGTAGCGCATCCCGGCCTGCGGCTTCAAATAGCCCCACGGCTGCTCCAGCGTCCAGCCGACGGTTGGCCACAAATCCAGCCGGACGCCGGTCACCACATCATCAGACTGCTGGAAATTGACCAGCTCGCCGTAAAGCTGATAACTCAACCCACCGGAGCCGGACGGCCAGGCGCCGCTGAACAGCAGTTGCGGCAGGCGCTCATAGGGATTGCCGGTCAGGGTAAATAGCGCGGTGTTGAGAATCTGGAAGCCCTGCACCCGCGCTAATGCCTGCCAGCCCTCGCCATAATAGCGGGCGTCCAGATGCCGCTCCAGATAATTCGGGGTCAAAAACTCCAGGTTATTGCTTAAATCCTTGATGTAGCTGTCGTCGGAAACGTATTCGTAGCGCAGGTCGGTGTAGAAATTCGGCAGCGGCGCCGCGCGGTCGGCGAGGTTGAAAGAACCACGTGCACCTTCGTAACGGCGGTCGTCCGGGATGTACTCGACGCCGATCTGTCCGCGCCGGTTGGGCGTCAGATAGCGGTATTCCACGCCCAGCAGCACGCCGCGTTCGGTCATCAACCGCGGGGCGATGGTCATGTCCTGATCCGGGGCGATGTTCCAGTAATAGGGCACGGTCAGATCAAAACCGGTTTCGCTGCCGTAGCCCTGACGGGGGAACAGAAACCCGGATTGCCGCGCATCGGTAATCGGAAACGATAGATACGGGAAATAGAATACCGGCGTGTCCTTGAACTCCAGGACGATGTCGTGAGCGGCGCCGCGCCCCTCCGCTTCGTTCAGATTGATCTCATCGGCCCGCAATTTCCACATTTCCTTGCCGCGGGCGCAGGTCGAGTAGGAAGCGTCTTTCAACCGGCTGTGCTGCTTGTTCCGGTCAACCTGTATTTCCTTGGCGGAACCCTGGGCGTTGCGCTGCGGCAGGTAGTAATCGGCATCTTGGAATGCGCCGGTTTCGGCGTTTAAATCCACTTCGGCCTGCTGACCCCGCAGCGCCTGTTGCGGGTCGCTGTAGGTGAAGCCGTGTTCGGCCTTGGCGCGATTGGCGACGCGATCCAGGGTGATCCGCTCGGCCCGAAGCCGCTGATCGCCCCGCGACAGACTGACCTTGCCTTCAAGGGTCGATTGGACGGGCGAGGACTCGGCGCGTTCAGCCTCGGCCTGAATCGGCAGTTCATCTGGCGGCGACAGGTTCGGCGTAGCCGGCATGATCTCGCGCGCCAGTTCGTCAGCTTCGCACTGCACCCAAGGAGCGCGCGGGTCGGCGGACTGAGCCTGAACGCTGGTCAGCGGCAACAGAACCAGCGCGGCGCTAGTCAGGAGTTTCCGGTAAGGCAGGATCACGGAAGAAAGTTAAAGGTCAAAGGTTAAAGAGAATGAACGGCAGCGATGGTTTCACGTGAAACCTGTCGACTGGCTGGTTCTCGGCGCAAGCTGGATCATCGCGGCGCGGAACAGGGTTTTAGCATTAATTAAAGTGCCTTAACATCGCATAGATTAATGATGCCTGCAATCACACCCTGGACGGAGCAAATTTGCTGTGAATGACCGTGAACAACTGGTGCTCGAGTGGCTGAATGCCGTATTGCCAACCCCGCTGATTCGCATGGCCCCTGCTTCCAGCGACGCCAGTTTCCGCCGCTATTTTCGAGTCTGGCATGATAGCCAGACTCGCATCGTGATGGACGCTCCGCCGGACAAGGAAAATTGCCGGCCCTTTGTCGCTATTGC
>JAJHPN010000440.1 GCA_020890855.1 Candidatus Contendibacter sp.
AAGGGGTGATCGGTCTCTCGGCGGCCTTCCGGCGTGAGGTGATCGCTGAAGGGGTGGAAACCGACGCGCATGGTTGTCGATTGATCCAACTGGGCTGCGTGCTGGCCCAGGGTTACGGCATCGCCCGCCCGATGCCGCCAGGGCAGATCCCCACCTGGATCGCGGGTTGGACCCCGCCCGGCGTTTGGGCCGGCGAGACTGCCCCGGAGCGTGACGCATGAAGTTCCTGGGATTGTTTTCAGATCAAAACAGCTCAATTCGTCATGCCTGCGCATGCGGGAATGACGGAAAGCAGGAAGCATGAATACGAAAACCGGCCCGGAATCGGTGTCAGGCCACGTCAAACCGATCAAACGTCATGGTGAATTGTCCACGACCGCGAGTCATGCCGCGCAGATCGGTGATATAACCGAGCAGCCGATCCAGAGCGCAATCGCAGTGAATGATCGTCATCTCGCCCAAGGTAGTTGTATCCAAAATGACGGCTCGGCGGGCCTGCAAATCGCCGATCACGGCGCCGACATCGTTGCCGGGAACCACCACTTCGGTAGTCATGATCGGCCGCATGACCCGTCCGCCCGCCCGCGCCAACGCTTTCCGGGTGGCCTCCGCTACGGCGATCCGCATCGCTTGCGGGCTGGATAATGCGCCGAACAGTTCCACATTCAGCACTCGCACCGCCACATCCTGCAACGGCGAACCGGTGATCGGACCACTGGCGAGCGCATCCTGAACCCCGCCGGCAACGGCTTCCTGTTGTGCGGGATGCAATTCGGCGCCATCGGGGCGCACTCTTGGCGCCGCCTCTGTCGTGACCCCGGCTCCCCGCGCCAACGGCTCCACCGCCACCCTTGCCCCGGCTTTCATTTCCAGCTTCTTGCTGTCCGGCTGGTCGATGAGGCGATGAAACTGGCTATCAGCCTCGGCGGCTTGCCCGATCGTCTCGCGGGTGACGACATCGGGGTTGCCCACCCGGAGGTTCACGCCAAATTCGCGCTTGAGCCGCTCGCCGGCAATTTGCAAATGCAATTCGCCCATGCCGCGCAGCACCCGCTGACCGGTTTCCTGGTCTTCTTCCACTCGCAAGGTCGGATCTTCCTGCTGCAACTTGTCCAGCGCCTCCAGCAACTTATCGGCGTCGGCGCTCGATTGCGGCTCAATCGCCAGGCCCAGCACCGGTTCGCGGGTTTCGATCCGCTCCAGCCACAACGGATGACCGGGCGCACAGAGCGTGTCGCCGGTCGTTGCCCAGCGCAGCCCGGCCAGCAGCACGATCTGGCCGGCGGTGGCTTCCTCGATCCGGACTTTGTGATTGGCGTCCACCTCAAACAGCCGCGCTACCCGTTCCAGCCGCAGCGTTCCATTCGGGCCGGGAATCGCCACCTCGTCGCCGGGCCGCAATGCGCCGCGATAGATGCGGGCAAACACATGGCGGCGGCTTTCCCACAGTTGCACTTTAAAAACCAGCGCCGCCAGTGGTTCGCTGGCCTTCATCGCCACCCATTCCTCGCCGCCGCCAGGCCGGTGGGCCAGACTCGGCGGGCGCTCGCTGGGGGCTGGCAACAGCCGCACTACCCCGTCCAGCACCGGTTGCACCCCCTGATTGCGCAGGGCGCTGCCCGCAAAACAGGGGCAGACCTGACCGGCTAGCGTCGCCTGGCGCAGGGCCTTCCAAACGGCTTCCGGTGCAGGATCCTCTTCAGTCAGCACCTGTTCGGCCAGCGCCTCGTCCATTTCCGCCGCCGCCAGCAGCAGGTTTTCCCGCCATGACCGCAGTTGCTCCCAGATCGCCGCAGCGCAGGGCGTAACCTGCACCTGTTCGCCGCGTTCGCCCAGAAATCGGAGCCGGGTTTTCTCAATGAGATGAATGACTGAGCCATCGTTATCGGGCGCTGGCGCAGTGATGACCACCGGCTCGCTGCGTAACCGTTCGCGCACGGTCATCAGCGCCCGCCCGAAATCAGCGCCGGGCCGATCCAGCTTGTTGATGAAGAATAGTGCGGGCAAATGAAATCGAGCGCGTTGCCGCCAGACGGTTTCGGTTTGCGGCTCCACGCCGCGCACCCCATCCAGCACGATCACGCAACCGTCCAGCACCCGCATCGACCGTTCGACTTCAATGGTGAAATCGACATGACCGGGAGTATCAATAAGCTGGATCAAATGATCGCGCCACGGCAGTTGCGTGACGGCGGCGGTAATGGTGATGCCGTGCTGCTGCTCTTCGACCATGTAATCCATATGGGCGGCGCCTTCATGGACTTCGCCGATTTTGTGTGAGGCCCCGGCGTAATACAGCATCCGCTCGGTCAGCGTCGTTTTGCCGGCGTCGACATGGGCGGCAATGCCGATATTGCGGGTTCGCGTCAGGTCGGGAGCTTGGTGGGGCATGGGATTGAGCGATGGGCGATCCAGTGATTGGCGAGTCAGGGGCGAAGGGATCAAGGATCAGGCATCGGCTATCAGGGCGTGATCCGCCGGCATTCCAGATAAAACCGCTTCTCATCGGCCTCGCCCATTGAAAAGGTTTTACGCGGCAGGGCGCCGTCGCGGATGACCGTGCGGAAGAAATCGCCCTTGTCCAGCGCCGGCAGATAAAAGCCGATATTGCCGGATTGTCCGCCAAGCTGCTCCAGCGCCTGCTCGCCATGAATGTAATCCAGCCGGGCGGTGGGCACCGTCGGCAAATATTGATCGAGGAAAGCTTGCAGGGTGGCGACCGGTAAGGTCAGGCAGGGCCGGTCAATCAGCAGCAGCCCGCGTCGCGCCGCGCTCACGAAGGCGATCACCTGTCGTCCAGGGTGCTGTTGAGCCGCCCACGCCTGCCGCGCCGCTGACCATGACGGGGTATCGAAAATCGTCAGCGTCGAGCCTTGCGCTCCGCAGAACGCCGCCAGCGCCGCCAGCAACGGCTCGGGATCGACATGGAAAGCGACCCGGTGAATGGCCTCGAACTCCAGGCCGTCGTCATGGAGGTTGACCAGTTCCACCAGGGCATGGCGGGCGGGATGATGCAGGATCGCCGCCGGATCGGGCGCGGCCCGCTTGAGGTTTTCCCAGATCAACTTCGCGGTGGCGAAGGAATGGTTGCCATCGCCCAGCGCATACAGCAGCGTCGGTTCATCGACGACGCCATAGCGGGCGTTGAACGCCGCCGGGTCCGCCAGTTGCGCCAGTTGCTCAACGACCCACTGGATCAGCAACGGATGATCCACCCGCCAGCCACGCACCCGTCCGCTGTCCAGCATCAGCGGCGCGTCATACAGCGGCGCCGCCGGTTCAGCAAACAGCGGATCGATCACCAAATGCTGCGGATCATCGATCAGCACCATCACATGCGGCAATTCCAGCGGCGCGCCCTCGCGGACCCGGATGCGCGGCGGCAGCCGTTCCATGATGGTGCCTTCGGTCGGGCGAATCAGCGCCTTGGCGCCGGGCGTGAAATCGTAATGCTCCAAATCCAGCGCCGCGATCAACCCCCGGCGAATCCGGCCCCGCGCAGTTAGCCGCTCGATCAACACGAATCCGGGCGGTTGTTCGGTCAACACGCCCTCGGCCAGATAGCGGCGCATGGCGTCATGAATGGCGGCGATCCGCTGGGCTTCATCCGGCGCCTCCAGAAAAATCTCTGGCAGCATCAGGCGCAGCGTCGAAGGCGCATCGCCAACCAAGCCTTCCACTTGCGCCCAGTACTCCGGCTGTGAGGTGTATTGATCACAGGCGACCACCGCCCATTTCGTCAGGTCCACATCGGCCTGGGGCAGCAGCAGCGTGGGCGCTTGCAGGGCAATTGGCGTGAAATTCATAGACGGCGTCTCCGGTGAAGGGTGGAGCAGGGCAGTCTGCCCGCTGTTGGCATAACACCCGCGCAAGCTTAACAAATGATCCCCGGTCCTTCAGCAGCCGGTCCGGTCAAGAGGTATGATTAACGGGTTCAGATAAAACGCCGCCACGCTCTGCAACCATTCTAAGGTGATTGTCTATGCGCAAACTGATGACTATCGTGGTCGCCATGCTCGTCGTGCTGGCTCTGATGGCCGGCGGCATCGGCGGTTATCTGTGGTACAACACTAAGCAGCAGGTTGATCACCTGGTGGCAATGGTCAGACCGTTCGCCACCGTCAGCTACGGCGGCATCACCGTCCTGCCGGTCGGCTCCGTCGGAGTCAGTCAACTCCGAATCATGCCCGCCCTCGTTAATGATTCGATCAGTATTGGCGCCATCCGGCTCAATGCGCCGAATATCCTGGCGCTGCTGAATATCCGCCGGCAGTTGAGTCAGGGCCAGCTTCCTGAAGCGCTGTCGATTTCGTTAAGCGATTTTGAACTACCGCTGTACGGCGGCATTCTCAGCGCCAAACCGGCTGCGCCCGGCGCCGGAACTCCTTTTGATAATCTGGAGGCGCTGGGCTGTGGCCCGATTCTCCATTTTGGCGGCGCTGAATGGCAGGCAATGGGTTACAACAACTTCATCAGCAACATCGAGATCGGTTATCGCAACAATACGCAACAGAACATGCTGAATCTGCAAGTCGATAGCAGCACCCGGAATTGGGCGACCCTGAATCTGGATCTCGGTCTGGCCTTGACCGGGTCCACCGAGTCAGTGATCGCCTTCGCCAGCGCCGTGACGCCCAAGCTGGCCAAACTTGATTTCATCCTCCGCGACGACGGCTTCAACGCTCGCAAGAACAATTACTGTGCGGCCAAGGCCGGCAAACCGATCCCGGACTACATCGCCGATCATGTGCGGCTGGTGACCGAACGACTCCGCGCCAATGGCATCGATCCGGGGCCGGGGCTGATTGAAGCGTACCGGCGCTATCTGACCGAAGGCGGCGAAATGACCATCACCGCCGCGCCGCCGGCCCCGATCAATCCTGCCGAAATCCCGTCTTACACGGCGGCCGACGCCATCAAGCTGCTGGGTTTGAAAGTGAAGGTCAATCAGACTGTGATCGCCGATCCCGGCGTGAACTGGGATGCCGCCAAGGTTGCGCGAGCCCTCGATGCGGGGCGGGCGCAACCGGAAGAGCCTTCCGAGCCGGTTCCGCCGCCGCCGCCCCCCAAACCGATCATTATTCAGCGGTCGTTCCACCCAACGCCGGTCAGCGATCTAAGCCAGTACATTGGCAAAATCGTTAAACTGAAAACGGTGACCGGCGTGGATTACCGGGGCCGGGTGGAGGCCGTTATCGAAGGAGGCATGGTCCGGGTCAGAATCAACAAACCCGGTGGCAGCGCAACGCTGTTCCTGAAAGTGGGCGATCTGGCGTCGGCGGAAGTGCTGTACTGACGCTGCTTTCCAGGCGGTATTGGTTTTTCCAGGATCTGGCGGCGATCACTCGCCCGAATCGCCTGCAAGCCGCCTTGGCGCCTGAAAAGTTGCGCCGCAGACGTTCAAACGTAGCCGCCAGCGATCAGTTCGGACACGATCAGCTTTTGGATCATTTTCTCCCGTTGACCAGACGGCTGATCGAGTTGCAAGCGGGCCAGATAGCGCCGGGCCGGTTCCGGCGCAGCGCCGACCGTCATCGCCTTGACGATGGTCTTCATGAGATCGCCCTTGGTGGCCAGCCGCTGCTTAAGTCCTTTCAACACCCGCCCCAGGATGATTTCCTCTTCGGTAAAGTCCGTGCCCAGCGGGAAGTCCGGCAATAACCCCTGCTGCTGGTAGGGCGCCAGCCGCGCCTTAATCCGGCCCGGCGTATTGTGCAGGTGCTGCGGCGGAATCTGGTAATCCGGCGGAATCTTGCCGCCCCGTTTGGCTTTTTCCAGCAACTCCGGTTGGAACCGCGAATCGGCGATGTTCAGTAAGGCAGTCATCACCTCCTTGTCTGACCGCCCGCGCAAATCAGCAATGCCGTATTCGGTAATCACAATGTCGCGCAAATGGCGCGGGATGGTGATGTGGCCGTAATTCCAGACGATATTGGAACTCACGCTCAGGCCGCTTTCGCGAGTGCTGCGCAGCATCAGGATCGAGCGGGCGCCCGGCAATTCATGGGCCATGGACACAAAGTTATACTGTCCGCCCACCCCACTGATCACCTGGCCGTTCTCCAGGCCATCGGACACCGCTGCGCCCAATAGGGTCACCATGATCGTGGTGTTGATGAACCGAGCGTCGCGCCGCTGCAAAATCGCCAACTCTTCGTTGCCATAGAGATGGTTAACCTTCTTGACCGTGGTCATGCAAATCTGCCGGCTTTCCGCTTCCGGCAGGGTGCGCAGCGCCTCATAAAAACTCTGCGGTCCCATGAAAAAACCACCGTGCATCAGAATGCCGCTTTTGAGATGGTCGCCAAGGCCGTGAGCGATCACGGCGGCGTAACTTGCGGAGCAGTTCAGGTCGGCAGGAACCCGCACCCCTGCGCCGATGACCAGGTCGCCGGCCTCATAACCAACCCGGTCGCTGAAAATCCCGAACCGGCGCAGGAAGCCGACATCAACCTCGGTCAGCCGGGCGGCAATCACTCCCTGTTCCAGCAGGGTCCGCAGCATCCGTTCATCCACGATTTCCGTAATGGCGCCTTCGTTCAGCAGGCGCTGGAGTGGGATGCTGTCGTAGACTTTGCGCTTGAGGATGCCGTCCTGATACAGGGACAGAAAGCCGTTGACGAACATTTCGCTGGATCCATACAACCCTTGTTCAAAGGGTCCGGTTCCCCCGATGCGCCCGATCAGCTCGCCGTAGCGCTCCGGAATACGCAGATCCGCCAGCAATTGCTGATAGCGGGCGTTCTGCTGCTGGCGCATCCGGCAGAAGTGGACGATAGCGTCGCCCAGACAGCCAATGCCGATTTGCAGGGTGCCGCCATCGCGGATCAGGACGCTGGCCTGCAAGCCCAACAGATAATCGGCGTTATCCACCGGCATGTTGGGTGCGCCGAACTGCCGGAAGTCGTAGCGGGGATGGTCAACCACCAGATCAAAGTCAACGGGCCGCACCATGGCGTCGTTGTACATGAACGGCATTTCCCGATTGACCTCGGCGATGGTGACTACGGCCCGACCCTGACGGCGGGTTTCTGCGATCAGCGGCAACAGGTCCAGGGTCACATCGGGATTGCTGCCGAGGCTGAACCAATGTTCGCCATCCACTTCGCGGGCAGCCACCTGCTGCGCTAATACATTAATGCCATTTTCCATCAGGTCGCGGGCAGCATGGGTGTAATTGGTGCTAATGTAGTTCTGTTGCTGCATCGGTACGTTCAGGTACCCGCCCGGTTTGAAGAAGAATTCGGCGACTTCGACATTGGGCGGCAACCGGTCGGTGCGCAGGTCAACGGCATAGTCCAGATCAGGGTAATTGCCGAATACCCGTTCAACAAACGGCCCGAGAAATCGCTTTTCGAGATCGCTGGAACCCTTGGGCGTTTCAACGGTGATCGCGGTGAGAATCTTGAGTCGCAGTCGCGGATCGGCCTTGGCCCGCTGATAAAGAGCGTTGACTAGCGGGTTAGGTTTGCCAATCCCTAGCGGAATGCCGAGCACTATCTGCGGGCCGACCCGGGCAATGATTTCTTCGACGCAGCGTTCGACATCCTGAAGGTACAACGGACTTGGTTGGGGCATGATCCGATCTCTCACGGCCGGTTGGTTCTGAAGGTTAGAGTCTGGAGTCTAGTGCAGAGTCTTGGTCCGCTATGATCAGCTGCATGGTTCGGCCCGTGGCAGGCGGGTTTGGAACGGATTAAACTGAACAGCCACCCAAGCGCAACCGCGCCACCGTTCAGGCACAATGCGACCTCGCGCCTGCGCACCCTTTACCCAGGAGCAACCCCGATGTCTGACCGCAGCACTCTGGACGCTAACAAGGCTTTGATTCAGCGCAACTTTGAATTCATCTGGAGTCAATGCAATCTGTCGGTCGCGGATGAAATCATCGCTCCCGACTACGTTGGGCATATCGCCACCCTGCCGGAACCGGTGCGTGGCGTGGACGCCTTCAAACAAGTGGTCATGCTGTATCACTTCGCCGCCCCGGATATCCGCTTCGCTATTCAGGATCAGGTCGCTGAGGGTGATAAGGTCGCGACCCGCTGGATCGCCCATGGCACCCACCGTGGCGAGTTCATGGGCATCGCGCCCAGCGGCCAGACGCTCTCCGTCACCGGCATGAGCTTCCACCGGCTGGAGAACGGCCGCATTCAGGAATCCTGGGATGACTGGGACGCCCTGACCGTATTGCAAAATATGACCGGCGATGTGTTCGAGTCGCTGTCCATGCGCATCTGATCCCTGGTTTCCAATAGAACGGCTGGCGCGGAGCGGCTGCGTCCCCTCAGTGCGCCGTCTTCCGGCGGTTCGGACGACGGCATTGGCGGAACGATCAGGCGCCAGCCTCGACCTTGTCGCGGACCAACGCATAAACCTGGCCAAGCGTCGCGAAGGTGTCAGCGCTGATTTCGTCATCGGCGATCTGGATATCAAACTGGGTTTCCAGAGCGCTGATCAGCGCGATGACCGCCATGGAGTCGAATTCCGGGATGCTCCCTAACAACGGGGCGTCCGGGCCGAGCTTCTGTAACCGGTCGCCCAATTGCAGCATTTCGCCGATCAACTGCCGCACCTCATCAAACTCGACCATCGAAACCGTCTCCAGGAATGAAAAAGCGTTATGCAAGGCTGGTGGGTGGACCGCTTGCCGTTACCGGGGTTTAAGGATCGTCAAGATAGCGGCGGCGGCGGGTGGAATCCAGCGGTTCAGGCCACTGAATCCTGGTTTTCTGGATGCTGCGCCAGCACGGCGTAGCCATTGACTGGCGTATTTTCCTCCTGACGGAGGATGATGCTCGTTATCCGGCAGGGCGCAAGCAGACCGGTCGCCGCCAGCGTCCGCTGCACATAGTCGGCCGTATGGCTATAGCGACCGCTTTGGTTCAGGCGAAAGGTCAGTTCCGGCTCATCCGGCGCTTGCTCCACCGTAAACGCCAGCCAACCGCCGGCCTGGAGGGCATGGGCGGCAGCGGTCAGCACCGGCGCCAGATCGCCGAAATAAACCAGCGTATCGACCAACGTGATCAGGCCATAGCGCCCCGGCCATTCGTTGAGAAAGGCGGTCAATTCCGCGACCACCAGTTCATCGTAGCAACCGCGTTCCCGCGCTTTCTCCACCATCGCCGGCGACAGATCGACGCCGATCAGGCGTTGGGCGTAGGGGCGCAACCGCAGTCCGCACAGCCCGGTGCCACATCCGGCGTCCAGCACCTCCAGCGTCCTGGCGGGAGGACCCAGCACAGTGGCGACTGCCTCAGTCAGCAACTCCGGCGCCCGGTAGTCGAGTCGACCCAGATCGTGGTCAAACGAGTTGGCGTAGCGATCGAACAAATCAGTCACATAGGCGTCACTCGCCCGCATTGGCGTCTCCTGGCCGAACCAGGCTGCCAGCCGATGCTGGGTGGCCAGATCATCGGGCATCAGGGTTCCCCAGTGTTGCAACAGGTTTAACGTCTGCTTGGCGCCACCGCGCCGGAACACAGCGGCGCCGATCAGATTGCGCGCGTCCTCAATCCGGCCGCAGCGATGCAGCAGCGTCGTCAGCAGAATGAGGGTCGGGTCATGCGCCGGATTTCCTTCATGCGCCGCCTGCAAAGCGGTCATCGCCTCCTCATCACGGCCCAGTTCCGCTAGCGCCGCGCCGAGCAGGTAATGAATCTGGGCATCGGTTGGGCGCAAGGCGCCCGCCTGCCGCCAAACCGCGACCGCTTCCGGCAGCCGGTCCAGCGCCTGGAACGCTTTACCGAGGGCGACGTAGGCGGTCGCATCCTGGGGCTGGAGCCGGATCGCCTGAGTAAAAGCGGTGATCGCTTCCGGAAGACGTTGCTGCGCGGCCAGGACGGCGCCAAGACTGGCATGCGCTGCGGCATGAGCGGGAGCGATACGGATCGCCTGCCGGATCGTCTGCTCGGCCTGAACCCACTGCCCCCGCTGCTGCAACAGCGTGCCCAGGAAAGTCAGGGTTTCAGCATGGCCGGGCTGGATCGCCAGAATGCGCTGGCATAACGCCTGCGCTTCGATGAGATTGCCCTTGCTCCGCCAATCGCGGGCCTGCATGAGCCAGGCGCCAAGCGGGGCAGGAGCCGGGTTGAATGGAGCGTCATCGCTGCTCATGGCGTCGCTTCCTCGCAGTTCGGAGCGGTCGCCGGCCCCGATGCGACCGCCAGTAACCCGGCCACCGGCTGACCTTGCTCCATCCGCAAGGTGACCAAATTAAAAGCGGCCAGCGTTAAACCCGCCTGGGCCAGCGACTGTTGCACATACTGGGCGGTATGGCTGTAACGCCCGCTCCGGTTCAGGCGAAACCCGACTGGTGTAGCGTCGTCTTCCGCCTGCTCCACTGTGAACGCCAGCCAGCCGCCGGGCCGTAACGCGGTCGCCGCCGCAGTCAGCACTGGCTCCAGATCGCCAAAATAGACCAGGGTGTCCGCCGACGCGATCAGATCGTAACTGGCTGGCCGCTCGCTCAAAAACGCCGTCAATTCCGCCACGGTCAGTTCATCGTAATCACCCCGTTCCCGCGCTTTCTCGACCATCCCTGGCGACAGATCCACGCCGATCAACTGCCGGGCATAGGGCCGCAACAGCGGTCCGCACAACCCGGTGCCACAGCCAGCGTCGAGAATTTCCAGGGTTTGGGCGGGCGTTCCCAGCACAACGGCGACGGCCTCGGCGATCAGCGCCGGCGCCCGGTATTCGAGTTCCCGCAGATCTTCGTCGAACCGATCGGCGTATTGATCGAACAGATGAACCACATAGGCGTCAGCAGCGCGGGGTGGCGTCTCCGGGCTAAACCACGCGGTCAGGAAGTGCTGGGCCACCGGGTCGTCCGGGACCAGACTCAGCCAGTCGCGGAGCAGGGTTTGCGCCGCATCTGTCGCTCCCCAGTAAAACACGGCGCTGCCGACGACATAGCCGGCTTCGGCGATCCGTCCCTGGCCGTGCAGCAGTTTCGCCAGCAGCAGGATGGCCTGACAGTGATCGGGGTTGGCCCGGTGCGTGACTTCAAGGGCGGCAATCGCCTCCTCATGCTGGCCCAGTTCCGCCAGCGCTGCACCGAGCCGGTAATGCAGGTCGGGATAGGTGGGACGCAGGGCGCTGGCTTGGCGCCAGGCAGCCACCGCCTCGGGCAACCGGTTCAATTCCCGGAACGCACTACCGAGGCGGATATAGGTATCCACATCATCGGCGCGCAGCCGGAGGGCGTGGTTAAAAGCAGGAATGGCTTCTTCATAGCGGTGCTGCGCGGTCAGGGCGGCGCCCAGGTTGGCGTAAGCCGTCGCATCGTTCAGGGCGCTCTGCATGGCCTGCCGGATCGTCTGCTCGGCCAACGCCGGCTGGCCCTGTTGCAACAACAGCATCCCAAGAATATTCAACGCCTCGGTATGGCGGGGCTGAATCGCCAGAATCCGCCGGCATAGCGCCAGCGCTTCATTCGGGTTGCCGCGCTGTGGCCAGTTGCGGGCCTGGATCAGCCAGTGCTGGATATTGGCTTCAGGCGCAGCCGCCGGGGCCGCCACTGGCGCTGGCGGTGTTGACGCCGTTTCGGCGAGAGTGGATGAGTCGTTGTGATCCGTCATGGGCAATTTTCCTGATTCGGTTCCAGCGCCGGTTTGTGCGCTACCACCAACAACCCGGCCACCGGCTGATTACTCTCCATTCGCGGCGTGACCTGATCCAGCGTCGTCAGCGTCAAACCGGCTTGCGCCAGCGTCTGGCGCAAATAGGCTTCGGAATGCTGGTAGCGGCCGCTCAGGGTGAGCGTGAAACCGGTCGTGATTTCGGGATCGGCGATGCCCTCGACCGTAAACACCAGCCAGCCGCCCGGTAACAAGGCGTGAGCGGCTGCGGTAAACACCGGTTGCAGATCGCCAAAATAGACCAGGGTGTCGGCGGACACGATTAAATGGTAAGTGGTGGGCCGCTCCGCCAGAAACTCGGTTAATTCCGCCACCACCAGTTCATTGTAACCGCCCCGTTCCCGCGCTTTCTCGACCATCCCCGGCGACAGATCCACGCCGATCAACTGCCGGGCGTAGGGCCGCAACAGTGGTCCGCACAATCCGGTGCCGCAGCCGGCGTCCAGCACCTCCAATGTTCCGGCGGGCGTTGCCAGCGCGACGGCGACGGCTTCGGCGATCAACTCCGGCGCCCGGTAACTCAACCGGTGCAGATGCTGGTCGAAATTTTCCGCCATCTCGTCAAACACGGTCTGGACATAGTCGTCCGCCGCCCGCCCCGGGATGTCGCAGCCCGAACTGGCCGCCAGCATGTGCCGGGCCGCCACGTCATCCGGGTTGTGCTCCAGCCAGTTTTGAAACAGCGCGGTGGCGTCCTCGCGGCGATTCAGCTTGTAGAAGAGCAGGCTCAGCGCCCGGTATGCCCGGGCATGATCCGGTTGCAGGCGCAGTGTCTCCTGATAGGCCGCAATGGTTTCCGCATGGTCGCCCTGGGCCAGCAGGGCCGTTCCCAGATTGAAGTGGCTTTCCGCCAGCATGGGCGCCAGCGCTATCGCCTGCCGGCAAGCGGCGATAGCCTCCTCGATGCGGCCAATCTGGGTCAGGATCACGCCAAGGTTGCCGTAGGCGCCGACATGGCCGGGGGCCAGTTTGACGGTCTGGCGGTAAGCGTCCACCGCCTCTTCGGGACGCTCCAGCGCGGTTAACACATTGCCCAGGTTATTCCAGGCATCCATGTACTGTGGATTCAAGGCCAGCGCCTGACGGATCAAAGCGGCGGCCTCTTCATGCTGGCCACGCTGCGCGGCCAGCACCCCCAGAAAGTGCAAGGATTCGACTTGATGGGGATTACGGTGCAGCACCTGCCGGTACAGCGCTTCAGCCTCGGTCAGCCGACCCCGCTGTTGCGCCTGAATCGCCTGTTGCAGCCATGCGGCCAGTTGTTCAGCACTGGGGCCAGTCCCGCTGGCGAGCGCCCTACGCTGTTTCCGGTTCATCAGCGACATCCGGTGGAAGGGTTGGAGGGAGATTCTCGCGCTGCAAGCGGAACGGCAAACTGCGTCCGGCTTCCCGCAGCCAGCGCAGTAGTAGCGAGTCGCCGGTAAATTCGATAATCCAGTAGCGCCGCTCCGGTTCTTCGACGCCCTCCCAGTGCAGCCATAGTTCCTGCCCGCGCAGGGTCCACTGGCCGGATGCGGCGGCGGCAGCGTCCGCTGTCGCCCACTGAAAATCGCCGGTTTCACTGAACGTCAGCGACTCGCTGGAGGAACGCCAGCGCCCGATCAGCTCCCCTGGCGCCGGCATCCGCAGCAAGTTTTCCAGTGGATCTTGGCAACCTAACCACGGGGAATGCATCGCCTGGGGTGGGGAAGGCAACGGCGGCGATGCCGGAACCGGTGGCACTTGGGGTATCCGCCGTTCGGGCATCGCCCGTTGATCGCGGGCCAGATAATGCTCGGCCATCACCCGGCCTAGCAGACTGCCATCGTATTTCCACACCCGACCGTCGGCCTCGCGCCAGCCCAGATAGCGGCCAAACCGGTCGTACAGGGTGTCGCCCTGGAAAAAGCCGGCATAGGCGCCGGTCCATTTGAACACCGGAACGCACTGGTTGCCGCGCTGCTCGTCACCGGTAACGCCACACCCGCCCAGTTTCATAATTTTGCCCCCGTTTAAGCTCACTCAAAGCCGTAAGCGAACTCGCCGTCCTGCACCGACAGCTGCACCCGCGCCACCGGCTGGCCCTCCACCATCCGGGTCAGGAATTCCTGGCTGATAGCCGGCAGCACGGTGTTGGTCAGAATGGCGTCCACCATTCGCCCGCCGCTGTCCAGTTCGGTGCAACGGCTGACGATCAGCTTGACTACTTCATCGTCGTAGCTGAACGGAATCTTGTGATTTTCCAGAATTCGTTTCTCGATCCGGCGCAGTTGCAGGCGGACGATGTCGCCGAGCATCTCGTCGCTGAGCGGGTAATAGGGAATGGCCACCAATCGGCCCAGCAAGGCTGGCGGGAACACTTTCAGGAGTGGTTCGCGCAGGGCCTTGCCCAGGCCCTCGACATCCGGCAGCAGCTCCGGGTCCTTGCACATGCCCATGATCAGATCGGTGCCGACATTGGTGGTCAGCAGGATCAGGGTGTTCTTGAAATCGATAAGCCGGCCTTCGCCGTCCTCCATCCAGCCCTTGTCGAACACCTGGAAGAAAATCTCATGCACGTCGTGATGCGCTTTTTCGACTTCATCCAGCAGCACCACGCTGTAAGGCCGTCGCCGTACCGCCTCGGTCAGCACGCCGCCCTCGCCATAGCCGACATAGCCGGGGGGAGCGCCCTTGAGGGTGGAGACGGTGTGCGCTTCCTGAAATTCGCTCATGTTGATGGTGATGACGTTCTGCTCGCCGCCGTACAGCGCCTCAGCCAGCGCCAGCGCGGTTTCGGTCTTGCCGACCCCGGACGGGCCGGCCAGCATGAACACGCCGATGGGCTTGTTGGGGTTGTCGAGCGCGGCGCGAGACGTTTGAATTCGCCGGGCGATCAGGTCCAGGGCATGGCGCTGGCCGATGATGCGCCGGTTGAGAATGTCGGCCAGACTGAGCACCGTTTCGATTTCATTCTTGACCATCCGCCCGACCGGGATGCCGGTCCAGTCGGCGACCACTGAAGCCACCGCCTGAGCGTCCACGCTAGGCAGAATCAGCGGCGACTCGCCTTGCAGGGCGTGTAGCTGCGTCAGCAGTTCCTTGAGTTCCGCTAGCCGGGTTTGTCGTTCCGGATCGGCTTCGGCGTCAACCGCGACATCCACCTTGCCGCCGTCGCCGCGCAATTTGGCCCGCAGCTCCAGAATCTGGTCGACCAAGCCTTTTTCTTCCTGCCAGCGGGCGTCGAGTTGCGCCAGGCGCGTTTCTTCAACCTGCAACTTCTCGCTGGCGTCGGCCTGGCGCTGGGCAGTTTCGATGCCGATGGCCGTTTCGCGGGCGATGATTTCCAGCTCGACGTTCAACCCTTCAATCCGGCGGCGGCAGTCCTCCACCTCGGCGGGCACGGCGTGCAGGCTGATGGCGACCCGGGCGCTGGCGGTGTCGAGCAGACTGACCGCCTTATCCGGCAACTGGCGGGCCGGGATGTAGCGGTGCGACAGCTTGACCGCCGCTTCCAGCGCCTCGTCGAGAATCTGCACCCGATGGTGTTTTTCCATGGTGGAAGCCATGCCGCGCATCATCAGGATGGTCTTCTCTTCGCTCGGTTCGCCAATCTGCACCACCTGGAAACGGCGGGTCAGAGCCGGGTCTTTCTCGATGTGCTTCTTGTATTCCGCCCAGGTGGTGGCGGCGATGGTGCGGAGCTTGCCCCGGGCCAGCGCTGGTTTAAGCAGGTTGGCGGCGTCGCCGGTGCCCGCTGCGCCGCCGGCGCCCACCAGGGTATGCGCCTCGTCGATGAACAGGATGATCGGTTTGGGCGAAGACTGCACCTCGTCGATCACTTGGCGCAGCCGGTTCTCGAACTCGCCTTTCATGCTGGCTCCGGCCTGCAACAGGCCCACATCCAGCACCCGCAGCGTCACGTCTTTCAGTGGCGGCGGCACCTCGCCGGCGGCGATGCGATGGGCGAAGCCTTCCACCACGGCGGTTTTGCCGACCCCGGCCTCGCCGGTCAGGATCGGGTTGTTCTGGCGGCGGCGCATGAGAATGTCCACGATCTGGCGGATTTCCTCATCGCGGCCGACGATGGGATCGAGTTCACCCTTTCTGGCCCGCTCGGTCAAATCCACCGAAAAGCGCTGCAAGGCTTCCTGTTTGCCCATTTGCGGCGGCGCCATCGCGTCGCTGGCTTCGCCGGGGACCGCGCCGCCGCCCACTTGCGAACCGTCGGTCGCCCGCAGCCCGCTTTCCGGGGAAGCCGCAACGATGTCGCCAAACTGCCCCATCAGATCGTCCAGCTTGATCCGGTCAAATTCGCGGGAAATGGCGATCAGGGCATTGCGCAAATCCGGGGTTTTCAGCATCCCGACCAGCAAATGACCGGTGCGCACTTGGGCGTCATTAAACAATAGCGTGGAGTAAACCCAGCCTTCCTTGACCGCGGCGTCAACATGAGCCGACAGATCGGAAATGGACGTAGCGCCACGCGGCAATCGATCCAGCGCCTCGGTGAAATCTTTGGCGAGCCGGGACGGATTCAGGCTGAAATGCTGGATGACCCGATGCAGGTCTGAATCGGACAATTGCAGAATCTGATGCAGCCAGTGCACCAGCTCCACATAAGGGTTGCCCCGCAGTTTGCAGAAGACGGTGGCGCTTTCGATAGCTTTGTAACCGAGGCTGTTCAGCTTTCCAAACAGGGCGACGCGACTGATTTCGGCCATGGATTCAGACTCCGGCAGCATTGATGGGTAAAAAGACTTAACGAGGCGAAATTAAAGAAACCGATTCGGCCTTGTAAATTTAGGTCGATCTTTCTCAATTCGTTGATGCAATTTCCCGGTTCACGGACGCCGTAACACCGCGATCGACTCGACATGCGCGGTATGTGGAAACATGTCCACCACGCCGGCGCTTTCCAGTCGATAGCCGAGGCGGTGAACCAGTTCGCCGACATCCCGCGCCAGGGTAGCGGGATGACAGGAGACATAAACCACCCGCCGCGCTCCCAGCGCCGCTACCTTGGGCATCATCGCCAAGGCTCCAGAACGCGGCGGATCCAGCAAGATCCGGTCATAGCCGCCCTGCAACCATAGTTGATCTTCCAGATTTCCGGTGAGATCGGCGGCATGGAACGACACATTTTCCATGCTATTGCGCGCGGCGTTACGCTGGGCCCACTCGACCAGGCCGGCGTCGCCTTCCACGCCCACGACCCGCCGCGCCCGCCGCGCCAGCGCCAGGGTGAAATTACCCAGTCCGCAAAACAGATCCAGCACCTGATCCTCTGACCCGATCTCCAGCAGTTCGCTGACGCGCTCCACCAGTTGCCGGTTGATCGCGGCGTTGATCTGGATGAAGTGCCACGGTTGAAATTCCAGACTGAGATCGAAAGCCGGCAGTCGGTAATGCAATCCATCCCGCGCCTCTTGTGGGAGAGTCGATCCAACCGCGGCCAGGGTCCGCACACTGTCTGGTCCGCCCGGTTGCAGGTAGATGGTGAAGCCATGCCGCTCGCCAAAATCGCGCAACGCCGCCAAGTCGGTTTCACTGGGTGGGGCGAGCACCCGGAGATTCAAGGCGACTGCGTCGTCGCCGCCCGCGATTTCAATTTGCGGCAGCCGGTCGCGGATCGAAAGCGTTTCGATCAGTCCGGCCAGCGCCTCCAGTTGGCCGCCCACCCGTTCATCAAGCACTTCACAGCGGCGCAAATCGGCGACAAAGGCGCTGCGCCGCTCCCGGAAACCCACCAGCACCCGCTCCTTCTTAGTCACATACTTGACGCCGAGCCGCGCCCGCCGCCGGTAATGCCACAGCGGCCCGGTCATCGGCTCCAGCACCTGCTCCGGCTGCACCTTGCCGATGTGGGTCAGGCTGTCCAGCAGCCAGCGCTGCTTGCGGGCCAACTGCTGTTCCGGGGCCAGATGTTGCAGGCTGCATCCGCCGCAAATGGCGTAGTGGGCGCAACGCGGCTCCACCCGTTCCGGGGCGGAAGTCAGCACGTTGATCGCTTGCGCTTCGTCACGACGGTTACGGCGAACGGTGCAGACGCACTCGACCGTTTCACCCGGCAGGCCGCCTTCGACAAACACGGCCTTGCCGTCGCGCCGGGCCACGCCGCGTCCGTCGTGGGTCAAGTCTTCAATAGTGACGGTGAATAATTCCGTCGCCATCTTGCGCCGGGCTTCGGAGCGCTTCATGCCGCAAACAACCCGGTGGATAAATACCGGTCGCCCCGGTCGCAGAGGATGGTGACGATCACCGCGTTCTCGACTTCGGCGGAGAGCTGCAACGCCGCCGCGACGGCTCCACCCGCCGACACTCCGCAGCAAATGCCTTCCTCGCGGGCCAACCGGCGGGTCATGTCTTCCGCCGCCGTCTGGTCGATGTCGATGATCCGATCTACCCACGCTGGATCGTAGATTTTCGGCAGATACGCCGCTGGCCAGCGGCGGATGCCGGCGATGCAGGAACCTTCGGTCGGCTGGACGCCGATGATTTGCACGGCGGGATTGCGTTCCTTGAGGGCGCGGGACACCCCCATGATCGTGCCAGTGGTGCCCATCGCGCTGACAAAGTGAGTGATCCGGCCGTGGGTGTCGCGCCAGATTTCCGGGCCGGTAGTCTGATAATGGGCCAGCGGATTGTCGGGATTGCCAAACTGGTCCAGCACCCGTCCTTGACCCTCTCGTGCGAACTGCGCCGCCAGATCGCGCGCGCCTTCCATACCGTCTTCCTTGCTGACCAGGACCAGTTCCGCCCCGTAGGCTTGCATCGCCGCGCGCCGCTCCACGCTCTGATTCTCTGGCATGACCAAAATCATCCGGTAGCCCTTGACCGCCGCGATCATCGCCAAGGCAATGCCGGTGTTGCCGCTGGTGGCCTCGATCAGCGTGTCGCCGGGCCGAATCTCGCCCCGCGCCTCAGCCTGCTGAATCATGCTCAGGGCTGGACGATCCTTGACTGAACCGGCAGGGTTGTCGCCCTCCAGCTTGCCGAGAATCAGATTGCCAGCAGGGCCGGGCAGGCGCTGCAAGCGCACCAGTGGCGTCTGGCCGACCAGGGCTTCGAGGGTGAGAAAGTGAACATTGGGCATGGCGACTTCCAGTCAGTTCGGGAAAATCATGCCGCTGCAACGCGGCAGGGTTTATGCGGGAAGAATAGACGGGAACGCCCAATATAATAGGAATCCCGGTTGCAGGGCGGCAACTTGGCAGGACCGCTGATCGGCCGTCAGGCCGTTGGCGTTCCGCCCTCTTTCAAACCGTATGCGTCAATCAACAACAGGCGGATTCTGGCGCGAACGCCATCTCCGCCTTAACTCAATCAAGACTGCACTGACCTGCCTTTTTCCGTCATACCCGCGAAGCCGGGTATCCATTTCTTTTCAACGAGTGATCTGGATTCCCGCGTACGCGGGAGTGACGAAGAGCGAAAGTTCGGTCAATAGGTTGGAATAGCTAGCGTTTCTTCTTGGGGATATACAAATCGGTGATCGTCCCCTCGAACACTTCCGCCGCCATCCCCACCGATTCGCCCAAGGTTGGGTGCGGGTGAATGGTCAGGGCGATATCGGCCGCATCGCAGCCCATTTCGATCGCCAGCGCTACTTCGCTGATTAAATCCCCGGCGCCCGTGCCCACAATCCCGCCGCCGACAATCCGGTGGGTTTCTTCGTCGAAAATCAGCTTGGTGAAACCTTCGTCGCGGCCATTGGCGATCGCTCGTCCGGACGCCGCCCACGGGAATTTACCAACGCCAATTTTGACTCCCTGCTGTTTCGCTTCGTCTTCAGTCAGACCAACCCAGGCCACTTCCGGGTCGGTATAGGCCACACCGGGAATCACGCGGGCATCAAAGAAGCTTTTGTGCCCGGCGGCGACTTCGGCGGCGACATGACCTTCATGCACCGCTTTATGCGCCAGCATGGGCTGGCCGACAATGTCGCCAATGGCAAAAATATGCGGGACATTGGTGCGCTGTTGTTTATCCACCGGAATAAAACCGCGCTCGTTGACCGTCAATCCGGCTTGATCCGCGCCAATCTTGCGGCCATTCGGACTGCGGCCCGCTGATTGCAGAATCAGGTCGTAAAGCTGCGGTTCCGCCGGCGCATTCTCCCCCTCGAAGGTGACGCGCAAGCCTTCCGGCAAGGCTTCAACTGCCGTCGTTCTGGTTTTCAGCATTACCTTGTCGAAACGCCCAGCGTTTTTCTTCTCCCAGACCTTGACCAAATCCCGATCCGGCCCCTGCATTAACCCGTCCAGCATTTCCACGATGTCAATGCGGGCGCCAAGAGTAGAATAGACTGTCGCCATTTCCAGGCCGATGATGCCGCCGCCAATCACTAATAATCGTTTTGGCGTAAAGCGCAATTCCAGCGCTCCGGTTGAATCGACAATGCGCGGATCATCCGGAATGAACGGTAAATGCACGGCTTGACTGCCGGCGGCGATAATGCACTGGTCAAAGCGAATCACCTGTTTCTGGCCGATTTTATCCTGGCCGGAACCCGTTGTGAGTTCAACTTCAAGGTGGTGCGGATCGAGAAAATGGCCGTAGCCGCGCACGATGCCAACGTTGCGGGCTTTCGCCATGCCGGCCAATCCGCCGGTCAGCTTGTTGACGACCTTGCTTTTATGCGTCCGCAGCTTGTCCAGATCAACCGTGGGCGGACTGAACGTAATGCCCAGATCGGCGAAATGGGCGGCTTCCTCCATCACCGCCGCAACGTGCAATAACGCTTTGGACGGAATGCAGCCAACATTTAAACAGACGCCGCCCAAGGAAGGGTAGCGTTCGACCAGCAGGGTTTTCAGACCCAGATCGGCGGCGCGAAAGGCGGCGCTGTAACCGCCAGGGCCAGCGCCCAGCACCAGTAATTCAGTATGAACATCGGGTTCCAGATGACTCATGACGAATTGATCCATTCAAGTGTTTCGGGAACCCCTCTCCCGCTTGCGGGAGAGGGGCAAAGGGTGAGGATGATGTTTAAAGCAACAGTCGCCGAATGTCGGCCAGTAATCCAGCCAGCGTCACGGTGAATCGCGCCGCTTGCGCCCCATCAATCACTCGATGGTCATAGGACAACGACAACGGTAATAGCAATCGGGGCGCAAATTCCTTGCCATTCCACACCGGTTTAATTTGCGAACGAGTCACGCCGAGAATCGCTACTTCCGGGGCGTTGACAATCGGGGTAAAGGCAATCCCGCCAATTCCGCCCAAACTGGAAATAGTGAAGCAAGCACCCTGCATTTCGCCGGGACCCAGTTTCTTGTTCCGCGCCTTGGTCGATAACTCGCCCAGTTCCGCCGATAACGCAAAGATGCTCTTTTGATCCACATCGCGGATCACCGGCACCACCAAGCCATCCGGGGTATCTACGGCAACTCCGATATGGCAGTACTTTTTCAGCACCAGATTTTCACCGGCGGCATCCAGCGAAGCGTTGAAATTCGGCCAGGTTTTCAACGCAGCGGCGCTGGCTTTCAGCAGAAAGCCGAGCATGGTCACGCGCACCCCGCGCTGTTCTGCTTCTTTCGCCAGCGACTGGCGGAAGGCGTCCACCTCGGTAATATCCGCTTCGTCATGGTGAGTAACGTGCGGTATGTTCAACCAGGCGCGATGCAGATTGGCCCCGGACAGCTTTTTGATCCGGGACAGCGGTTGCACTTCAACTGGGCCAAATTTGGCGAAATCGACCGGCGGAATCGGCGGAATGCCCATGTAACCAGCGGGCAAACCACCTGTCCCACCTTCACCGGCCAGCGACGCCGGTTTGAAGGTTCCCGACATCACCTGCTTGACGAAGCTCTGCACATCCTCTTTGACAATCCGCCCTTTGGGACCGGAACCGGTCACGACCCGGGTTAAATCCACGCCCAATTCACGCGCAAAACGGCGAATCGACGGGCTAGCGTGAACCTGGCCAATTTCCTTCCCCTGCTGCGGGGGAGGGCTGGGGAGGGGCGCCGGCAGCGCTTTGATCGGCGGTGCTGGCGGCGCGGAGGCCGGTTTTGGCGTGCGCGGTCCCAGGGCAATCGCGCTGAGGGTATCCGGCAACTGCGGTTTGGCGGCGGTGTCCGCTGCGGCGCTGACCAGCAACAGGATCAGATCGCCTTGTGAAACCTTGTCGCCCAGCTTGCGTTCGATGCTTTGCACCGTGCCGGCAAATGGCGACGGCACATCCATGTTGGCCTTATCGCTTTCCAGGACGATCAACGGCGTGTCAATGTCGACATGATCGCCGGGAGCCACCATGATCTCGATCACCGGCACATCCTTAAAATCGCCGATATCCGGTACTCGCACTTCCAGGGTCTGACTGCCGATGGCCGGGATGGGCGGCGCGGCGGCGCTGGTTGTGACCACCGGTTCCGGCGCGGTCACCGCTTCAGCAACCTCCAGATACAGAATCATGTCGCCTTCAGAAATTTTATCGCCAGGCTTGAGTTTCACTTCCCGCACGACTCCGGCGACCGGCGACGGCACCTCCATACTGGCCTTGTCGGTTTCCAGAATGATCAGCGGCGTTTCCACCTCGATCACGTCGCCCGCCGCCACCAGCACTTCAATCACATCCACGCCCTTGAAGTCGCCGATGTCCGGGACATGAATTTCTTTAATCAGGCTCATCGAAAATTCTCCTGGCCGGTCAGACGGTGATCGGGTTGGGCTTGTCGGCGTCAATGCCGTATTTTTCAATCGCTTCCAACACCTTGGCGACCGGGATGGTCCCCGCGTCGGCCAGCAATTTCAGCGCCGCCAGCGCGACATAATGGCTGTTGACCTCGAAATGCCGGCGCAACTGGGCGCGAGTGTCGCTACGGCCATAGCCGTCAGTGCCCAGCACGAAATAGGGGCGGGCAATGAAGGGCCGCAACTGCTCGGCGTATAGCCGAATGTAGTCGGTCGCGGCCACCACCGGGCCGGAGCATCCGTCCAGACAGGCGGCAACGTAGGGAATGCGCGGCGGCTGATCGGGATGGAGCAGGTTCCAGCGGGTCGCGTCATTGCCGTCGCGGGCCAGTTCATTGATGCCGGGCGTCGCCCAAAGGTCGGCCACCACGCCAAAATCCTGTGAGAGGAGATCAGCAGCAGCGATCACTTCGCGCAGAATCGCCCCGCAACCGAGCAACTGCACTCGCGGCCCGTCGCCAACCCCGGCTTTAAACAGGTACATCCCCTTGAGAATTCCTTCCCGCGCCCCGTCTGGCATGGCGGGATGGTGGTAGTTCTCATTCAAGGTCGTGATGTAGTAGAAGATATTCTCCTGTTCCTGGAACATCCGCCGCAGGCCATCCTGAATGATCACCGCCAGTTCATAGGCGAAGGTTGGATCGTAGGACACGCAATTGGGAATGAACTGGGCGAACACCTGGCTATGGCCATCCTGATGCTGCAAGCCTTCGCCGGCCAAAGTGGTGCGGCCGGACGTGCCGCCGATCAGAAAGCCCCGCGCCTGCAAATCACCCGCCGCCCAGGCCAGATCGCCGATCCGCTGGAAACCGAACATCGAGTAATAAATAAAGAACGGAGCCATGTTGACGCCGTGGTTGGCGTAGGCCGTTCCGGCGGCGATCCACGAGGACATCGCTCCAGCTTCGTTGATGCCCTCCTGCAAAATCTGCCCCTTCTTATCCTCCTTGTAGAACATGAGCTGGTCGGCGTCCTGCGGCTCGTAAAGCTGGCCGCGGGGCGAGTAAATGCCGATTTGCCGGAACATGCCTTCCATGCCGAAGGTGCGGGCCTCGTCGGCGACAATCGGAACAATGGAACGACCGACGCCCTTGTCGCGGGCCAACTGGGTCAGCATCCGCACAAAGGCCATCGTGGTGGACATATCGCGCTCGCCGCTGTCCTGCAACAGCGCGTCAAACGCGGCCAGACCGGGAACCACCAGCGGTGGCGCGGTGCGGCGGCGCTGCGGCAGATAGCCGCCCAGCGCCGCGCGACGGTTTTTCAAATACTGAATTTCCGGGCTGTCATCAGCGGGCTTAAAGAACGGCGCTTCGTACAACTGTTCGTCGGAAATCGGAATGTGGAAACGGTCGCGAAAGTCTTTCAGCGCCTGCTCGCCCATTTTTTTCTGCGAATGAGTGATGTTCTTCCCTTCGCCAGCCACGCCCATCCCGTAACCCTTGACGGTCTTGGCCAGAATCACCGTCGGTTGGCCCTGATGTTTGACCGCTTCGGTATAAGCCGCATAAATTTTATGTGGATCATGACCGCCGCGATTCAGCCGCCAAATGTCCTCATCGGACAAATGGCTGACCATCTGCTTGAGTTCCGGGTACTTGCCAAAAAAATGCTCGCGGGTATAGGCGCCGCCCTTGGCCTTGAAGTTTTGGTATTCGCCGTCGACGCACTCTTCCATCAGCTTCAGCAACAGGCCCTTTTTATCCGCCGCCAGCAGCGGGTCCCAGTACGAACCCCAGATCACCTTGATCACATTCCAGCCAGTCCCGCGAAAATCGGCCTCCAGTTCCTGAATGATCTTGCCGTTGCCGCGCACCGGCCCGTCCAGTCGTTGCAGGTTGCAGTTGATCACGAAAATCAGGTTATCGAGATTTTCACGGGCGGCCAGCGCAATCGCGCCCAGTGATTCCGGCTCATCCATTTCGCCATCGCCGCAGAAACACCAGACCTTGCGGCCTTCGGTGTTGGCGATGCCCCGGTGGTGCAGATACTTCATAAACCGGGCCTGATAGATTGCCTGAATCGGCCCCAGCCCCATGGACACGGTCGGGAACTGCCAGAAGTCCGGCATCAACCACGGATGCGGGTAGGAACTCAGGCCATTGCCGTCTACTTCTTGCCGGAAATTGCTGAGTTGCGCCTCGGTCAGCCGGCCTTCGAGATAGGCGCGGGCATAAACGCCGGGCGCGGAATGGCCCTGAATGAACACCAGATCGCCACCGTGCTGATCATTGGGCGCGCGCCAGAAATGGTTGAAACCGACATCGTAGAGCGTGGCGCTGGAGGCGAAACTGGCGATATGACCACCCAGTTCCGACGTGATCCGGTTGGCCTTGATCACCATCGCCATCGCATTCCAGCGAATCAGCGAACGAATTCGCCACTCCATGCCGGGATCGCCAGGGGTGTAGGTTTCCTGATCGACCGGGATGGTGTTGAGGTAGGGCGTATTGGCGCTGTAAGGCATGTGGACGCCGGCGGCGCGGGCCTGATCCTGCAACTGGCCGAGCAGAAAATGGGCGCGTTGCAGTCCTTCCGCCTCCAGCACCGCTTCAAGACTCTCCAGCCATTCCTGGGTTTCCTGCGGGTCGGGGTCGCTATAGTGGTCAATCATGAGGGGAAATCCTGTCGGGTCGTTGGTTATGAGTACTGGCCCGGCGCGGACCGGGCGAATATCCGGGGAAACTGCTCGGGAAATGATTCAACTATAGACCGGGAGCGGGGAAA
>JAJHPN010000239.1 GCA_020890855.1 Candidatus Contendibacter sp.
GAGGCGTAGGCTTGACCCGTTGCGGCGAGCGCCCCGGCCAGACTGACAACAAGCAGTGAACGACGGTGATGAGGACGCTGCATGGTAGTGACTCCATGGTGGGTATCTGATTTTTTTGGCGAGGATGGGCGCGGACGGAGAACCGCGCTTGTTGTAAGAATATCCCGCAATTTGTTGTAAGAATACCCCGGATTGTAAACTGCGCCAAACGGGCTAGCGCTCCAACCCTGCTCAGTGACGCGGCGACCGGGCTGAAATATAGTGCCTGTAGCAGAACCTGTAGCGCCGCCCGAACCAGCGCCGACATCGGATACCGCCAGCCACAAACATCCATAAGCCGATGTAAGAGCCTGCATTGACCCCCGAGGAAGAACAACGCCAGCGCCCGATCGCCGCACTGGCGGTGAACGGACTGACCCTCGCTTTACCAGTTTTCCGTTACATTCCTTTTGCTTATTTGCTGAGAATGATAACCACTTCTTCATCAAGCCGCTTGATTGACTTTATGCAACTCATAAAATCTGGATAGCGTGGGTTATTACTGATATGACTCGAAATCTTCTCAATGATTTTATCGTCTGACAGGTCTGGATTTACAGAACAGATAAATCGGTAGGAATCAGCTTGACCTTGATACATCACATAGGCTTTCATTAGATTACCTCCAGCTATGCCGACAATGCGGCGGGCATTCTTTGATCCAAAGATTCCCATCAGGGACACGAATCCGGGTTATTGGTTATCTTGCAACTTTATAACCCACTCTTCAAACTGGCTTCAATAAACTCATCCAGATCGCCGTCGAGGACCGCCTGGGTATTGCTGTTCTCGATGCCGGTTCGCAAGTCCTTGATCCGTGACTGATCCAGTACATAGGAACGAATCTGGCTGCCCCAGCCAATATCGGACTTGGTGTCTTCCACCGCTTGGGCCTTGGCGTTGCGTTTCTGAATCTCCAGTTCATACAGCTTGGCTTTCAGTTGCTTCATGGCGGTAGAACGGTTCTTGTGCTGAGAGCGGTCATTCTGGCATTGCACCACTATATTCGTCGGCAAGTGGGTAATCCGGATGGCCGATTCGGTGCGATTCACATGTTGGCCGCCCGCCCCAGAAGCGCGAAATACATCCACCCGCAAATCAGCCGGATTGATCTCCACTTCAATGCTGTCATCGACTTCCGGCGAAACAAAGACTGCCGCGAATGAGGTGTGGCGGCGATTGCCAGAGTCAAACGGCGATTTGCGCACCAGCCGATGAACGCCGGTTTCAGTCCGCAGCCAGCCATAAGCATAACTGCCCTCGTAACGAATGCTGGCGCTTTTGACGCCCGCCACCTCGCCCGGCGACAGGTCCAGCACTTCAGTTTTGAAACCGCGCCGCTCGCCCCAGCGCAAGTACATTCGCAGCAGCATCTCCGCCCAGTCCTGCGCCTCAGTGCCGCCAGAACCAGCCTGGATGTCAACGAAGGCATTGCTGGCGTCCAGTTCGCCGGCAAACATCCGCTGGAATTCCAGATCAGCGACCACCCGTCCCCATTTCTCCAAATCGCCAACGACTTCGGCCACTGCGGCTTCGTCGCCTTCCTCACCAGCCAGGGTTAACAGTTCGGCCGTTTCATTCAAACCCCGGTCAAGACTTTCCAGCCGGTGGACGACCGCTTCCAATTGAGCGCGCTCCTTGCCGAGCGCCTGCGCCCGTTCCGGATCGCTCCAGACATTGGGTTCCTGTAATTCCCGATTGACCTCGTCGAGCCGTTCGCGGCGAGTTTCAAAGTCAAAGATACCCCCTGAGAGACGCACAGCGCCCCTGCAAGTCGCTAATCTGATTAAAATAGGGATTGAGTTCCTGCATGACGCATTAATCCGGGTTGATAAGGGGTGAGGATTGTAGCGAGCGATGGGCTTCATCTCTAGCGCAACCTCGGCGCCAGTCAGGTTCTCGGCCAGAGGCTATCCAAAGCCTGAAGCGATGTTCTGGGGATCGCGTTATCCAGGGTCGCCCGTTCCAGACCCGGATCGATACCTGCTCCTGCTGAGGGTATGAACCCTCATCCCCCAACTAATTCAAGGTATACTTTCAGCCATCGGTGCGCCCGGCGCTTGACCCCCTTGATAAAACAGACGCTCGCTATGGCCCGATCCCCAGGCAAGACCGCGCCGCTTGCGCCCATGCCCACAGGCCCGCCCCGGTCTGGAGCATCCGCCACCGCCGGGCATGGCCTCAACCGTCAACAGAAAACAGGAACAGAAACGTGACGAGCCCGAAACTCCAACCCGAACTGCAACGCATCATTGAAGCCCGCCACCATGACCCCTTCGCCGTACTGGGTCGCCATCCTCAAGACAAGAAGGTCGTGGTTCGCGCTCACCTTCCCTACGCCCAAGAGGTGCATATCGCTGAGGGTAACCTGGCGATGCAACGCATCCCCAACACTGATCTGTTTGAATGGCAAGGCAAGCCTGATCAGGTTCCAGAACGCTACCGGCTGATCTGGCGCGACTCCGATCACCACGAGCACATTTCCTACGATCCCTACTGTTTCCCGCCCCAGATCGGCGATTTCGACTTGTATCTGTTCGGTGAGGGCAAGCATTGGCATGCCTACCGTTTCCTCGGCGCTCATCCTCATCAGGCTGATGGCGTCGCCGGGGTGCTGTTCGCAGTCTGGGCGCCCAGCGCCGAACGGGTCAGCGTGGTCGGCAATTTCAACCGCTGGGATGGCCGGGTTCACCCGATGCGGGTGCGCGGCGGCAGCGGGGTCTGGGAACTGTTCATCCCCAATCTCTGCCCCGGCGATCTGTACAAGTTTGAACTGCGTCATCGCCATAGCGGCGCAATCCTGCTCAAGTCCGATCCCTACGGTCAGCACTTTGAGCTGCGGCCCAGCACCGCCACTATCGTCACCAAGACCGATAACTATGGTTGGAACGACACTGACTGGCTGGAGCAGCGCAAGAATGCCGACTGGTTGCACAGTCCGATGTCGATTTATGAAGTCCATCTGGGCTCGTGGCAGCGTGGTCCGGAAGGCGAGTTCATGAACTACCGGGACCTGGCCCACCGGTTGGTGGAATACGTCAAGGATCTGGGGTTCAGCCATATCGAATTGCTGCCGATCACCGAACACCCTTACGATGCGTCCTGGGGCTACCAGACCACCGGTTATTACGCCCCAACCAGCCGGTTTGGCACGCCGGACGATTTCCGCTATTTCATCGACTACTGCCACCAACACGGCGTCGGCGTGATTCTCGACTGGGTGCCGGCGCATTTCCCCAAGGATGCCTCCGGTCTGGCCCGTTTCGATGGCGAGGCGTTGTATGAGCACACTGACCCCCGCAAGGGCGAGCATATCGACTGGGGCACGCTGATTTTCAACTTTGGTCGTTACGAGGTGAAAAACTTCCTGCTGTCCAGCGCCCTGTACTGGATCGAAGAATTTCATCTGGACGGGCTGCGGGTGGATGCGGTCGCTTCGATGCTCTATCTCGACTACTCGCGCAAGGAAGGCGAGTGGATTCCCAACAAATACGGCGGGCGCGAAAATCTGGAAGCGATCGATTTCCTGCGTGAGCTGAATACGGTCGTGCATAGCGAGCATCCCGGGGCCCTGGTGATTGCCGAAGAATCCACCTCCTGGCCGCAGGTGACCCGCCCGACCTATCTGGGCGGCCTCGGCTTCAGCATGAAGTGGAACATGGGCTGGATGAACGATACCTTGCGTTATATGGCGCAGAATCCAATCCATCGCAAATACCATCATGATCTGCTGACGTTCAGCATGTTGTATTGCTTTACCGAAAACTTCATGTTGCCGTTCTCGCATGACGAAGTCGTGCATGGCAAAGGCTCGATGATCAACAAGATGCCAGGCGACGAATGGCAGCGTTTCGCCAATTTGCGCCTGCTTTATCTGTACATGTTCACTCATCCCGGCAAGAAACTGCTGTTCATGGGCACCGAATTCGGCCAGGGCACCGAATGGAAAAGCGCCACGACCCTGGACTGGTATGTGCTGGAATACCCTTTCCATCAGGGGATGCAGCAACTGGTCAAGGATCTGAACCGGCTCTACCACGGCAGCCCGGAACTGCACCATTACGAATTTGAGTGGCAGGGTTTTTCCTGGATTGATTGCCATGACGCCGAGCAGTCAATCCTGAGCTATCTGCGGAAGAAGGACGATGATTTTCTGGTCGTGCTGGTCAACTTCACGCCGGTGCCGCGTCACGGCTACCGGATTGGGGTGCCGCGCCCGGGCCGTTATACCGAAATCCTCAACTCTGACTCGCATTTCTACGGCGGCAGCGGAGTGGGCAATGGCGGGATTGATCTGATCGCGGAGGAACGGCCCTGGATGGAATTGCCTTACTCCATCACGATCACCGTGCCGCCGATGGGTGGGCTGGTGCTGCGGCCAGAACCCTTGCCGAACCTGGCGCCGAACCTGGCGCTGCTGACGGGAGACATTGAACCAGAGGAAGAGCCTGAATCGGAGGAAGAGCCGCTTGACGCAGCGGCGGCGGATGAGGAGCTCGCCCAGCCGGAATAAGTGGCTCGCGGGGAATTGCGGGTTGATGGACAGGGCGCGGCGAACCCCGCGCCCTGTTTATTGACGGACCAGTTGAATCAGCAGGCAGGGGTTCAGGATGAATGGCTCAGCGAAAATCCCGTCACGCTGCGGCGTTCTGGGCGGTGTCCCGTCGATACGCTTCGGCATGTTCGGCGCTGTAGAGATACGAAGCGGGAAACCCCTCCGGCTGGATCACCCGTCCGACCAGAATCAGGGCGGTGCGGGTAAAGCCTTTCGCTTCAACCTGAGCGGCAATGTCAGCCAAAGTCCCGACTACCCCGTCCTGATCCGGCCAGGACACCCGATGCAGCACTGCGACCGGACAATCCGCCCCGTAATGCGGAGTCAGTTCCGCGACAATCTCCGGCAACTGATCCACGCTGAGATAAATCGCCATCGTCGCCCGATGCTGCGCCAGTTCCGGCAGGCTTTGCCCGTCCGGCATCGGCGTTTTGCCGGCATGGCGGGTCAGAATCAAGGTCTGGCTGACGCCCGGCAGGGTCAATTCCCGGCGCAGCATCGCCGCTCCGGCAAAGGCGGCAGTCACGCCCGGCACCACTGCGTAAGGAATCCCCAACCGGTCCAGTTCGCGAATCTGCTCGCCGATTGCGCCATACAAGGCCGGATCGCCGGTGTGCACCCGCGCTACATCCAGCCCGTGTTCATGGGCGGCGCGCAGGCGGGCGATGATCTGCTCCAGACTCAAATCCGCAGTGTTGACGATTTCCGCCGCCGGATGGGCGGCCAGCACCACCTCTTTTGGCACCAGCGAACCGGCGTACAGCACCAGTGGGCATTCGCCAATCA
>JAJHPN010000264.1 GCA_020890855.1 Candidatus Contendibacter sp.
AACCGGCCGGGATGAAGCCGCCGGCGATCATTGCCAAGCCAGCAATAATGGCCAAATCTGTCACCGTAGCGGCGCCGGTCGCTGTGGCGGAGCCGGAACCGGAGCCGGTTGCTGTGGCGGAACCGGAGCCGGTTGCTGTGGCGGAACCGGAGCCGGAGCCGGTTGCTGTGGCGGAACCGGAGCCGGTTGCTGTGGCGGAACCGGAACCGGTTGCTGTGGCGGAACCGGAACCGGTTGTGGTGGTCGAGCCGGAACCCGTCGCTGAACCGGCGATTGAGATTGAAGCAGCATCTGCACCGGTCATAGCCGCAGCGGAGCCGGTGGTTGAAACCGCGCCTGCCGCAGCGCCAACTCCAACTCAGCCCGACGATCTCAAGCTTATCTCCGGCATCGGCCCGGCGCTGGAAAAAAAACTGCGTAAACAAGGCATTTCCAGTTATCGGCAACTGGCCATGCTCAGCGACAAGGACATCGTCAAAATCGAAGCCGCTATCAAGGCTGCTGGCCGTGTTGGCCGTGAAGACTGGATCGGGCAAGCCAAATCCCTGCACCTCCAGAAATATCAGGAATCGCTTTAACCGCTGCCTCAATCCCGGAGCTGACCGTTCCATGTCCGTTCACGCTATCGCCGCCGTATTGGGCAGCCGGATTCCGCTGGGCAGCCAAATCACCGTCCAGGGCTGGATTCGCACCCGCCGCGATTCCAAAGCCGGTCTGTCGTTCATTACCCTCCATGACGGCTCCTGCTTTGAACCGTTGCAGGTGATCGCCCCGGCTGATCTGCCCAACTACGCCAGCGAAATTATCCATCTGACGGCCGGTTGTGCGGTGCGAGTCCGTGGCGAACTGACGCCTTCCCCAGGCAAAGGGCAAACCGTGGAGCTGCGGGCGGAGCATCTGGACGTGGTCGGTTGGGTGGACGACCCGGAAACCTATCCCATTGCTCCCAAACCGCACAGTTTTGAATATCTGCGGACCGTGGCGCATCTCCGGCCCCGCACCAACAGCATCGGCGCAGTGGCCCGGATACGGCACAGCCTGGCCCAGGCTATTCACCGCTTCTTCCACGAGCAGGGCTATTTCTGGGTTCACACGCCGATTATCACCGCCAGTGATTGTGAAGGCGCCGGGGCGCTGTTCCGGGTCAGCACCCTCGATCTGCTCAATCCGCCGCGCACACTCGCAGGTGGGATTGATTTTGAACAGGACTTCTTTGGCTGCGAGACTTTCCTCACCGTTTCCGGCCAGCTCAACGCCGAGTCCTACTGCCTGGCGCTGTCCAGGGTCTACACCTTCGGTCCCACCTTCCGCGCTGAAAACTCCAACACCAGCCGTCATCTGGCTGAATTCTGGATGGTCGAGCCGGAAACCGCTTTCGCCGATCTCTACGCCAACGCCGATCTGGCTGAGGCGTTGCTGAAGTTCATTTTCCGGGCGGTGCTGGACGAGCGCGCCGATGACTTGGCGTTCTTCGCCCAGCGGATTGACAAAACCTGCATCGAGCGGCTGGAGCAGGTGGTGAATCTGCCGTTCGAGCGGATGGACTACGACGAAGCGATCCGCATTCTGGAACAGGCGGATTACGCCTTTGAATTTCCGGTGCGCTGGGGCGTCGATCTCCAGTCCGAACATGAGCGTTATCTGACCGAAAAGCATGTCGGTCGACCACTGGTGTTGATGAATTATCCGAAAGAAATCAAGAGTTTTTATATGCGACTGAATGGCGACGGACGCACCGTGGCGGCGATGGACGTGTTGGCGCCGGGCATTGGCGAAATCGTCGGCGGCAGTCAACGCGAGGAACGACTGGACGTGCTGGATCAGCGACTGGCTGAGTCGGGGATGAACAAGATGGCCTATAATTGGTACCGTGATCTGCGTCGCTACGGCAGTGTGCCGCACGCCGGGTTTGGCTTGGGCTTTGAACGCACGGTCAGTTATGTGACCGGTATGAGCAACGTTCGTGATGTAATCCCATTCCCGCGCACCCCACGCAGCGCGGACTTTTAATGAAGCTTGTTGCGCGGTTGATGCCGCCCCGCCACTGACGCCCCGTCATGATGACCACCCCGAATTCGACCCCTCCGGCCAAGAGCGGCTCTCGTCGCGCCAATGCCCTGCCATCCGGCTGCATGCTGGACGAATACCGGATTGACGCCATTCTGGGTGCAGGCGGCTTTGGCGTGACGTACAAAGCGCTGGACACCCATCTGGAAAACTGGGTCGCCATCAAGGAATACTTTCCGGTGGAGTGGTCGTTCCGCGATCCCAACGGCATCACGGTTCACCCGAATACCCAAGGCCAGGCGAGTAACAATGCGGATCAGCCGTCGGACTATGTCTGGGGGCTGGAACGCTTTCTTGACGAGGCGCGAGTGCTGGCCCGGGTCCAGCATCCGTTCGTGGTGCGGGTGAAGCGCTATTTCCGCGCTCATGGCACAGCCTACATCGTCATGGATTATGAGGAAGGCGAACCGCTGAGCGCGATCTTGCAGGACGGTGAAATCCTGGGCGAGGACGAGGTGCGCGGCCTGCTCGAAGACGTGTTGCCTGCGCTGCAAGCGGTTCACGAGCAGGGTTTCCTGCACCGCGACATCAAACCTTCCAACCTGTATGTCCGCTCCAACGATCATCGGGTGATCCTGATCGATTTCGGCGCAGCGCGGGAAGCGATTGGCCGCCACAGCAAGAGCGTGACCAGTCTGGTCACGCCCGGCTATTCGCCACCGGAACAGTACACCACCCGCAATGACCGTTATGGCACCTGGACTGACATCTATGCGTTGGGTGCGGTGCTGTACCGCTGCATCACCGGCCATACCCCGATGGAAGCCGCAGAGCGGTTGCTGGACGATACGCTGGAGCCAGCGGTCAAGGTGGGCGCGGGACGCTACAGCACTAACCTGCTTTGCACCATCGACCGGGCGCTGGCCGTGCGGCCGGAACACCGGTTTGGCGCGGTGGCCGAGATGCAGGCGGCGCTGGTCAGTTCGCAGGATGAGGAACGCGATAAAACCGTAATCCTGACGCCACTGCGCCGATCCGGTAAACCATCCGTTTCGCCCATTCCGTTACCACATCTCACGCAATGGCCGGATCAAACGGTGCTGGAGTCGGTGGCAAAGCAAGGCGACGGACTGCAAGGCGACGGACTGCAAGTTGTTCAACCGCTGATTGCTGATTCCCAAGCAACCAAGGTGCGACACAGCGTCTTACAGTCGTCCTCCGGCAGGAAGGCATCCCGGCGACGGTTGTTAGGCGTCCTGGCGGGCAGCGGGATTCTGGCGGCGCTGGCGGCGATCACCATCTGGTTATGGCCCGCGCCCCATGAAGAATCGCCGTTGCCGCCGGCTGACCCGACGACCGCACATACGCCAGCAGTCGCAGCGCCAGAACCGCCGCCGGTTGTGGCAGAATCGCCGCCGGTTGTGGCAGAATCGCCGCCGGTTACAGAAGCTGCGCCAGCATCACCGGTCATTGCGGAACCACCACTGGCCGGATCGGAACCACTCCCCCCCGCACTGACCTTGCCGCCAGCTCCCGTTCAGGATTCCACCGCAGACAAACCCGTCGAACCCGCGCCGATCGCGCCTACCGAAGTTGAACATACCGACGCCATTCCAGCGCCGGTTCCACCGTCCCGCCGCACTCCCGGGTTGCAGGAGGAGGGTTCCGCCGGGGCGCCTGGAAAAGCCGTGACGGACAAGCCGTTGCGCCGCGCCCGACAACGCGCCGAACGGAAACGAAGGACTCAGACAGCGACCGAATCGTTTGCGCCGCCGGTGCGGGCGCAACCAGCGCCCGCACCGCCAAAACGGCCCAGTTATTGGGATAAACCCACCGATAGCGGATTCAATAACAAATGAAATTCAACTTCTGGCCTTTTTCACGCCAGCGCCGCAACCAACCGGAAACGGTGCTGGTGCGAGCGCGGTTTATCCGTACTGACGCGCTGGGTAAGGGTGATCTGCGGTTGCGCTCGCCGCTGTGCCGGTTGGGTCGGGCGCCGGATAATGATATCTGTCTGGATAATGATTCGGTTTCAAGCAGCCATGCTGAGATTTACCACTTGCCCGATGGCGCATTCCAGATCTGCGATCTGAACTCGACCAACGGCACCTGGGTCAACGGCAAACGCATCCAGATGCAGACGCTCAATAATGGCGATGTTGTAGAGCTGGGTGAAGTGCGCCTGCATTTTCGCACCGGCGATGCCTGACTAGAATCGCCCAGCCTGTGGTTGGCTGAGGAGAAAAAAGCATGCCTTTGTATCGCGGTGTGAAAAAGGGATCGTCCACCACTCCGCCGCCGCTCGATCCAACCCGGCGCGTAGCCCGTCCTGACGGCAGACACCGGCCAGGTTCTTCACCTGCCGCTGCGCCTCCCGCCGCAACTCCGGTTACCGCCGACGCATTGGCTAATCCGGTCGTTGGCTGGCTGGCGATCATTGCCGGCCCTGGCCGGGGCGCTGTGTTGCCGCTGAGCTACGGCGTCAACGACATCGGGCGCGGAACCGGAGCGCGGGTGCGGCTGGATTTTGGCGACATCACGGTTGCGCTCGAAAATCAGGCCGCCATTATCTATACCGCCCGCTCCCGCCACTTTTATCTGCAATCAGTCGCGGCGGAAACCTTGCTCAATGGTCAGCCCGTTCCCAAATCAGTGGAGCTGACCGGCGGCGAAATTTTACAGATCGGACAGACCCGGCTACGGTTTGCGCCCTTGTGCGGGCCGGATTTTGACTGGCGTGACGACGGCTGACGCTGGGGACACCACATGGCGGCCTGGGTTCACGATGAAAGCATGGCGCAGGGCAGCCGGCCCCGGCAGGAAGACGATTATGGCGTGTTCGAGTTGCCGCCAGAACTGGAAGCGGGCGATCTGCTGCTGGTGCTGGCCGATGGCATGGGGGGGGAACGGGGCGGCGCCCGAGCCAGCGCTCTGGCGATCCGGGCGTTCGTGGAGACCTATGACATGGCGCCCGGATCCACCATTCCCGAACGACTGGAGCGGACGCTGGCGCATGTGAATGAGCGGATGGCATGGGAGGCGGCGACGGATCCGGACGGTCTGCATGGCATGGGGTGTACTTTGCTGGCGGTGGTGCTGGCCCAGGAGGGACTGTACTGGATCAGTGTCGGTGATTCGCCGCTGTGGTTGTGGCGGGCGGGACGGCTGCACCGGCTGAATCAGGATCACGCCTACCGCAGCATCCTGGCGCACCGGGTTCATGAGGGGGAGATGAGCGCCGACGACGCTGCCCGCCATCCCGACCGCAACGCCCTGATCAGCGCGGTCACCGGCCACGAGATGGAACTGGTGGATTTGCCACGGCAGGCACATCCGCTGGAGCGCGACGATCAAATTCTGCTGGCCAGCGATGGAATGTTGACCCTGGATGAAGCTGAAATCGCCGGGGTGTTAAGCAGCGTCCGGAGTGGGGAGTCGCCGTGCGAGCGGTTGCTGGCGGAGGTCGCTCACCGCCAACGTCCCCATCAGGATAACATCACCGTGTTATGGGCGCAGTCGGCGACATTCCGCTTTGCGCCGTGGTGGCGGCGGTTAGGGCGCTGGTGGCGGCGATCGGAGTCGCCACGCCCAGCCAGTGGAACAGATCAACCGGCTGTCTGAGAACCCCGGCAGCACCCCATTCGTGCGGGCGGTCTGCTGCGTCCAGATAGCCAAATTCCGCAGCCAGCGCGATCATTCCGGCCCGGTTGCCGGCTTGCACATCGCGTTCGGCATCGCCCACATACAGCGAACGACCCGGATCAACCCCCGCCTGTTCGCAGGCGTACCACAGAGGTTCCGGATCAGGCTTGCGCTTGTCCAGGGTGTCGCCGCTGACTACGCAGGCTGCCCGCGCCCACAAACCGACGGCTTTCAGCAGCGGTTCGGTCAGAAACCCCGGCTTGTTAGTGACCACGCCCCACGGAATCGCATTCGCCTCCAGATGGGCCAGCACCTCGGCCATGCCGGGAAACAGCGCCGTCTCGACGGCGATAAACTCTTGGTACAGCGCCAGAAACCGCTGGTTGAGTTCCGCATAAAGCGGGTGGTCGGCATCAACGCCGAAGCTGGCCTTGAGCATTCCCGGCGAACCCTGGGAAACCGTCGGGCGGATCAGCGCAAGCGGCAGTGCAGACTCGCCCCGCTCGCGGCGTAGCCGGTTCAACGCCGCCGCCAGATCGGGGGCAGTGTCCAGTAAGGTGCCGTCCAAATCGAACAGGACGCAGACCGGTGGATTCACCCCGCCGCCTCCGGTTGGCAATAAACCATGTAATTGACGGATACGCCCGACCCCAGCCAGTAACGCCGGGTTAGCGGATTGTAGTGCAGGCCGGTGAGATCAAGCAGGTTTAACCCGGCAGCCCGCGCCCACCCATCCAGCTCTGAGGGACGGATGAACTTGCGGTAGTCGTGGGTGCCTTTGGGCAGCAGCCGCAGCACGTATTCCGCGCCGATAATGGCGAACAGGTAGGCTTTCGGGTTGCGGTTGATGGTGGAAAAAAAGAGATGGCCGCCAGGCTTGAGCAGTCGGGCGCAGGCCTGGATGGTCGAAGCCGGATCGGGAACGTGCTCCAGCATTTCCATGCAGGTCACCACATCGAAGCTGGCGGGTTCCTTGCCGGCCAGTTCCTCGGCGGTGATGCGTCGGTAGTCGAGCGCCACGCCCGATTCCAGCTGGTGCAGACGCGCTACCGCCAGCGGCGCTTCGCCCATGTCAATCCCCAGCACCTGAGCGCCGCGCTGGGCCATGCTTTCGGCCAGGATGCCGCCGCCGCAGCCGACATCCAGCGCCCGCTGATCAGCCAGCCCACCGACCCGTTGATCGATGTAGTCCAGTCGTAATGGATTCAAATCGTGCAAGGGTTTGAATTCACTGTCCGGGTCCCACCAGCGGCTGGCGAGTTGCTCGAACTTGGCAATTTCCTGAACGTCTACGTTTGGGTTGACAGTGGTCGTCATGTCCGGTTTTTCCTGTGAAGTCGGTTGCTACGCCATCCGGTCAGATCACGATCCGGTCTCGCCAGTTCCGCGCCTTATGGACGATCTCGTTCAAGTCCAGGGTGGTTAACCGGCGGTCAGCCAGCACCCGCTGACCAGCCACCCAGACATCGCTGACCTGTTGGCGACTGACAGCGTAGACCAGTTGTGAGAGCGGGTGATAGACCGGTTCAGTTTCCGGTTCGCCGAGATCGACGGCGATTACGTCAGCGGACTTGCCCGGTTCCAGCGAACCGGTTTCCTGAGCCAGCCCCAGCGCTCTGGCCCCGTTGAGCGTCGCCATGCGCAAAATTCGCGCAGCCGGCAAAACGCTGGCGTCGCCGGCGACGCCCTTACCGAGCAGTGCGGCGGTCCGCAGTTCGCCGAACAGGTCGAGATCGTTGTTGCTGGCGGCGCCGTCGGTGCCCAGCGCAATGTTCATCCCGGCGGCGTCCAGCCGGGCGACCGGACAGAAGCCGCTGGCCAGCTTGAGGTTGGATTCCGGGCAGTGGGCGACGTGAGCGCCGACCTGCGCCAGTCGCGCAATTTCGTCCGGTTCCAGTTGAGTCATGTGGACAGCCAGCAACCGGGGCGACAGCAGACCGATTTCCTCCAGCCGTTGCAGTGGCCGACAGCCGTGCCGCGTCTGAAAGTCGGCGACTTCGGCAGCGGTTTCGTGGACGTGGATATGCACCGGGAGGTTTAAATCGGCCGCCAATCGCCCAATCCGCTCCAGCGCTGGAGCCGATACCGTATAAGTTGCGTGAGGGGCGAGGGTGGCATGTAGCAACGGTTCTGCCCGCAACGTCTCATGCAGCGCCAACCCCTTGGCCAGATACTCGTCCAGGCTGCGGGCGTAAGCCGTGGGAAAATCCAGCGCGATCAACCCCACGCAGGCGCGAATCCCGGCCTCGCGGGCCACAGTCGCGGTCGCTTCGGGGAAGAAATACATGTCGTTGAAGCAGGTGGTTCCACCACGCAATAACTCGGCGACCGCCAGTTGCGTTCCGTCACGGACGAACTCCGGGTCCACCCAGCGCGCCTCCGCTGGCCAGATGTGGTCCTGCAACCAGTTCATTAGCGGCAGATCATCGGCCAGTCCGCGTAACAAGGTCATGCTGGCGTGGGTGTGGGCGTTGATCAGGCCGGGCATCAACACATGCCGGTTCAGCGTTAGCCGAGTTTCAGCCTGGTAGCGGGTGGCGGCTTCAGCCTGGGGCAACATGGCGAGAATGCGCCCACCGTCCATGGCCAGCGCGTGATGTTCCAGAACCAAGCCTTCCGGTTCGACCGGAATGATCCAGCGGGCGTTGAGCAGGGTGGCAATGGCTTGGGTCATGCGCGACTCTCCGGACAGGAACGCCAGATTATAGTGGCGGGCGGGCGTGGCGCAAAAAAACGCCCCGGCGAACCGGGGCGTGGAGACTACGGGAAAACGTCGGCGCCTTACTGGCTGATGACGTGTTCCTTGGCGGTTACGGTAATGACCACGCGGCGATTCAGGGCGCGGCCGGCCGGATTGTCCTTGCCATTCGGCAGGGTATTCGGCGCGACCGGATCGGCCTTGCCCATGCTTCGGGTGCTGATCAGCGATCCAGGGACGCCCTTGGCGGTCAGGTAGCTAGCGACAGAATCAGCGCGGCGCTGGCCAAGGCGCAGGTTATAGGCATCGGTGCCCTTGCTGTCGGTATGGCCGACCACCAGGATCGAGGAGACCGACGACACCCGGCGCAGGTCACTAGCCAACTTATCCAATTTGGCGCGGCCCGCCGGCTTGAGGGTAGCCTTGTCGAAATCGAAGTAGGCGTCGGCTCCCAAGGTGAGAGTGTCGACCACCGGCGCTGCCGGAGGCGGCTCGACCGCCGCAACGCCGCCGCATTCCGCAACATTTTTCGCCGCAGTCCAGTACGGGGTGCGAATGCAGTTGCCGTAGGGGTCCTTGACGATCTTATCCCACGGATCAACCGCATAAATGCAGCCATACTTGTTGACCGCATGCGCGGGCAGCGCGGCGAACAACATCATCGAAGCAGCCAGACCCAAGCTGAGCTTATTCAGTTTCACTTTCATCGCTATACTCTCCCAAACAGGCATTAAGAATTTCGGTGCATGACCCCGGCAAGTCAGGTCGCAAGGACCGGGATTGGTTGAACCGCCATTATCCCTTCTCAATCAGCATACCCGAACGGCAACCACCGGTCATGGTGTGTAATGATACAACACTGTGTCAGAATTGCAAAATAATGTTGTGCCAACAATAAATGCCGTCATTTTGCCCACTATCCCAGTATTTTGGCAAGCAGTTTTTTGCCATAATTTGACGGCAAACCCCTCTTGTCGTAAAAAGACAACAGCCTGAATCTGCCATTTTCCCCGCAATTTCACTGGATCCATCCGCCATGATCGATACCCCGGATCGGGTATGCGCCATTCGCTGGCGCGAAAACGCCTTGGAACTGCTGGATCAACGCCTATTACCAGAGGTAGCGCGCTATCGGCGACTGAACACGGTAACCGAAGCTGCGCAGGCGATCCGCGAGATGGTGGTGCGCGGCGCTCCGGCCATTGGCGTCGCCGCTGCTTACAGTGTGGTTCTCGCAGCTCGCGCCCGCTATGCCGAGAATCCCCAATCCTGGCAAACATTGATCAACGCCGATTTGGCGCTGCTGGTCGAGTCTCGTCCGACCGCAGTCAACCTGTGCTGGGCAGTGCGGCGGATGGCCCAGGTCATTGCTGGACTGGCGGGCGATCCGGAGCAACGGTTGTTGATGGAGGCGCGAGGGATCCATAGCGAAGACATCGCCGCCAATCGGCGGATGGGGCAATTAGGCGCAGCGCTGCTGGGTCAGCGCGGCGCCGTGCTGACCCATTGCAACGCCGGGGCGCTGGCGACGGGTGGCTATGGCACCGCGCTGGGGGTGATTCGCGCCGGCTACGCCGCAGGGCTGATCGAGCGAGTCTACGTCGATGAGACCCGGCCTTGGCTGCAAGGAGCGCGGCTGACCGCCTGGGAGCTGGTTCAGGACCGGATTCCAACGACGCTGCTGGCCGATGCGGCGGCGGCCGCGCTCTTGCGGCAGGGCCAGGTGCGCTGGGTCATCGTCGGGGCTGACCGAATTGCCGCTAACGGCGATGTCGCCAACAAGATCGGCACCTATCATCTGGCGATTGCCGCCCGCTATCACGGCGTCCGTTTTATGGTGGTTGCGCCGACTTCAACCGTGGATTTGCAAATGGTCGACGGGGCCGCCATTCCTATTGAACAACGGGCCGCCGATGAATTGCTGAACTTGGGCGGGCTACCGGTTGCCGCGACCGGGACCGAGGTCTGGAATCCCTCGTTTGACGTAACGCCGGCGGAACTGGTGGATGCGCTGGTCACCGAACGGGGCGTGGCGTTAAAACCTGACGCGACGCAACTGGCGCGGCTGATGCTTTTCTAAGGCGGCATAGCGCTGGAAAATCAGTGAAGGTTATAGCGTTCCGTTAGGATAGGGCTGCGACGCCCGTCGACATTCAGTCTGGAGTTTGATGGCAATGAAAAGAATCGGCGACCGAGCCAAACGCGATCTCCTGGAAAAACAGAGCGATGAGCTGTCCGAAGCCGCAATGCCTAGCTACTATGTAGCGGTAGGCGCTTCGGCGGGGGGATTGGAGGCTATCGAGTCCTTTTTCAGCCGTATGCCGCCGGACAGCGGTCTGGGCTTTATCGTGATTCAGCACCTCTCGCCGGATTACAAAAGCCTCATGGTCGAGTTGCTCTCCAAGCGCACTCCGATGCCGGTGCACCGGGCCGAGGATGGGGCGCCGGTGTTGCCCAACAACGTCTACCTGATTCCTCCCAAGAAAAATCTGACCATCTTTCACGGCAAGCTGCTGTTGAGTGAGCAGGATCACAGCAAGGGCATCAATTTGCCGATTGACGTGTTTCTACGGTCATTGGCGGAGGATCAGAACGAGAAAGCCGTAGCCATCATCCTGTCCGGCACCGGCAGCGATGGCACCCGTGGGGTGCGGGCTATCAAGGAATACGGCGGGATGGTCATGGTGCAGGATGAAGAAAGCGCCAAGTTTAACGGGATGCCGCGCGCCGCAATTTCAACGGGTCTGGCCGATTTCGTGCTGCCGCCGGATCAGATGCCGGGACAACTGCTGTCCTTCTCCAAGCACCCCTATCTCACCAAGGTCGAGCGTTCCGAAACCCTGCTAAGTGATGAACAGGGTCTGACCCGAATTTTCTCCATCCTGCGCGAGAAGTGCAAGGTCGACTTCACCTTCTACAAGCCCAGCACCGTCACCCGCCGCATCGAACGGCGGATGACCATCAACCAGACCGACGATATCCGCGATTACGTTGCCTATCTGTCCAATAACCCTGGTGAGGCGATGGCGCTGTACCAAGAACTGTTGATTGGCGTGACCAGTTTCTTCCGCGATCCCGACGCTTTCGATTGCCTGGTTCAGCACGGCCTGCCGGAGATTTTCAAAAGCGCCAACAGCCGGGAAATCCGGTTCTGGGTGGCGTGTTGCTCGACCGGGGAGGAAGCCTACACCATGGCGATTCTGGCCCGCGAGTGTATGGAAATGCTCGGCACATCCCATGACGTAAAAATTTTCGCCACCGACATCGACCGCGACGCCATTCATTACGCGGCCAGCGGCAGCTTTCCTGAAAGCGTCGCCGCCGACATTTCACCCCGCTTGCTGGCCAAGTATTTCTACAAGAAAGACGATAACTTCCAGATCGCCCGCAACATCCGGGAAATGGTGGTGTTCGCCCAGCACAATTTGATCAAGGACCCCCCATTCACCAACATCTCCCTGATCAGTTGTCGCAACATGATGATCTACCTGCAACCGATTTTGCAACGCAAGGTGCTGGAATTTTTTAATTTCTCGCTCAATCCTGGCGGGATTCTGATGCTCGGCACCAGTGAGACCACCGGCGATATGGCCGACTATTTCGAGCCCATCGCCCCGAAGTGGAAGCTGTACCGTTCCAAGGGCCGCCTCAAGCCGCTGGCGGACACCACCCATCTGCTCTCGGTCACTGACACCCGCACCCGCGATCTGCGCGGACAATTCGCGGCCGCCCGCCGCATCCAGCGCATCGGCGAAGAGGAACGGGTGCTGGAGCGCTTTCTGGAAGGGGCCATCCACGATTACCTTCCGCTGACGGTTATCGTCAACTTGCAACTGGAAGTGCTGCATGTCCTGGGCGACACCAGCAATTATTTGAAGCTGCCATCAGGCAAAGTGGTCAACGATATTTCCAAGATGGCTGCCCGGGAACTGGCGATCCCGCTGACTACCGGCATCCAGAAAGTGTTTCGCCAGCGCCAGGAATTGCGCTTTGCCAATATCCGCTTGGCTCAGGATGGCGGCAACAAGGTCGTGAATTTGCGGATTCGGCCCCTGCCCGAAAAAAAGGGTCAGGAACCGTTAGTCGCGGTTTTCATTGAGGAGGTGAGGAAGATTGGGCCACCCGATCCGGATTCTGCGGTACAGCCCTATGATTTATCCCACGAGGCCGAAGAGCGGTTGCGTGATCTGGAGCAGGATCTGCAATTCACCCGCGAGAACTTGCAAGCCACTATTGAAGAACTAGAAACGTCCAATGAAGAGTTGCAGGCCACTAATGAAGAGCTGCTGGCGAGCAACGAGGAATTGCAGTCCACCAACGAGGAATTGCAGTCCACCAACGAGGAACTGTTTACGGTCAATACCGAATACCAGAGCAAGATTATCGAGCTGACCGAGCTAAACAATGATGTAGACAACCTGCTCGGCGCCACCCAGATCGGTCAACTCCTGCTTGATGAAAATCTGGAAGTGCGGCGGTTCTCGCCCAAGATCGCCCAGATTCTGAAGCTGCTCGACAGCGATATAGGTCGTCCGATCACCCACCTGTCGCACTATCTGGTCGACTGCGACCTCATCCTGATGGTGCGGCAGGTGCAAGCGACCGGTCAACCGCTGGAACAGGAAGTGCGCACCCAGGAAGGACGCTGCCATCTGATGCGGGTGGTGCCTTACACCATCGGTCCCAAGGCGTTCTCCGGGACAGTGATTTCCTTTGTAGACATCACCGAAATCCGGCAGGCGGAAGCGGCGCTGCGCGAGTCACTACAGCTGTTCGCCAGCGTCGCCAACACCACGCCGGCGCTGATGTGGATGGCCGGTCTCGACAAGGGCTGCATCTGGTTCAATGAACCCTGGTTGGCCTTTACCGGACGCACTCTGGCGCAGGAACAAGGCAATGGCTGGGCGGAAGGCGTCCATCCTGATGATTTTGATCGCTGTCTCAGAATCTATGAGACCGCGTTCGATGAGCGCCAGCCATTTACCATGGAATACCGCCTGCGCCGGCATGATGGCGAATACCGCTGGATTTACGATCAGGGCCACCCCCGCAGCACGGTTGAGGAAGGATTTACTGGCTATATCGGTTCTTGTCTGGACATTACTGAGCGCAAGCGGGCCGACATGGTCATGCACTTCAGTGAATCGCTCTTGTACCAACTGGCCAATCCTCCACAGCGGATGGAGAACGATGGACAGTGAGCGGCATAGCCGGCAAAACGACCTGCGGGATCGGGCCGAGGCGATTCTAGCGGTTATGCCCCAAGAACCGGCGGATTGCTCACAGGGCGAGATGCGGCGGTTGATCTATGATCTCTCGGTACACCAGATTGAGCTGGAACTCCAGAATGAAGAGTTACGCAATGCCCAATTGCAAATGGAAGACACCCGGGATTGCTACGCCCGCCTTTATCACCAGGCTCCTGAGGGCTATCTGAGTTTAGACGCCAGTGGCGTCATTCGGCAGTTCAACCAGACCTTCGCCAGCATGGTAGGCAGCGGAAGCGTTGATCTGACCGGGCGATCCTTGGCCGAATTGATGACTGGCGCGGATCGGGATATTTTTCTGGGCAGGTTCAAGGCGTTTTTTAGAAATCCCGAAGGCAAGAGCATGGATGTCGTGCTGCGGTGCGGAAAATCAGCCAGCCACCTCATGGCCCGCCTGACCGGACGGCGGGAGACTGATGCCGTTTCTTTTACCGGACGGCTGATCCAACCCCTGCTGCTGGTGATCGTCAGCGACATCAGCGTCCAGAAAGCAATGGAGGATGCGCTGCGTCAGGAGCGCGATGCTTCGCAACGCTATCTGGGCGTGGTCGGCTCCATCGTGATCGTGATCCGCCAGGACCAGACCGTCAGTCTGATCAATCAGGCCGGTTGTCAACTGTTGGGCTACCGTCAGGAGGACATCATTGGCGCCAACTGGTTTGATCGGTTCCTGCCCGAGCGGCTGCGGGCGAAAGCCAAGATACATTTCACTCGGCTGATCGCCGGGACAATAGACCTGATCAAATCCCTGGAAAGCGTGGTGCTAACCCGGAGCGGCGAGGAGCGGATCGTCGCCTGGCGCAACACGGTGCTGCGCGATGCCGCTGGCCGCATTACCGGAACCCTGTCGTCCGGCGAGGATGTCACCGAGCGACAGCAGGCTGAAGCGGCGCTGCGCGAGCGGGAAGCGGTTCTGCACAACATCACCGAAGCCGCTCAGGACGCTATTGTCATGATGAATCCGACAGGGCAGATTTCATTCTGGAATCCGGCCGCCGAACACATTTTCGGCTATACCCGGCAGGAGGCGCTTGGCCAGAACCTGCATCAACTGCTGGCCCCCGAACGCTACCACGATGCCCACTTTAAGGCGTTTCCGACGTTCCTGAATAGCGGACGCGGCAATGCCATCGGCAAAACCTTCGGTCTGCACGCCCGGCGCAAGGACGGCGTAGAAATTGCGGTGGCTGTTTCCCTGTCCGCAGTTCGTGTTCAAAATCAATGGCATGCTGTGGGCATTTTGCGGGATGAAACCGAGCGCCAGGCCCAGGAAGTGGAATTGCGCCGGTTAGCAACCACCGATCATCTGACCGGGCTGGCTAACCGGCGGCATTTTCTGGCGCAGGTTGAGCAGGAATTGGATCGGTTCAAGCGCTACGCCGATCCGGCGGCGCTGTTGATGCTGGACCTTGACCACTTCAAGCAGGTCAATGATGCCTACGGCCATGCGATTGGCGATGCCGTTCTCAAGCACTTTGCTGACCTCGCCGGCCAGACCTTGCGGAAAATCGATTTGCTCGGCCGACTGGGTGGTGAAGAATTCGCCGTGCTGCTGCCGGGCACGACCATGGCCGGCGCTTACCCGCTGGCGGAACGATTGCGGTGTATTGTGGTGGAGTCGCCGGCTGCCACTGACGCCGGGCTGGTTCCCTTCACCATCAGTGTTGGCGTGGCGCTGTTTCAGGAAGGCGACCCGGATGCAAACGCCATTCTGATCCGCGCTGACCGGGCGCTGTACCGGGCCAAGCGCGGGGGACGCAACCGGGTGGAAATGCAAAAAGCTAATGAGGAACGCACCAGTCGACGGCGGGTGTAGACCGCCCGGAGCCAATTAATCTGCGGTTTACCGCTTCACGTCGCCCTGTCCGATCAGGCAGGGCGCTGACCAGAGTTTCCCCATGACTGAGATCGCCAAAGAAATCCTGCAGGTCAACCTCGAAGACGAAATGCGCCAATCCTATCTTGATTACGCCATGAGCGTGATTGTCGGGCGAGCCTTGCCGGATGTGCGGGATGGTCTGAAACCGGTGCATCGACGGGCGCTGTTCGCCATGAATGAATTGGGCAATGACTGGAATAAGCCCTATAAAAAATCGGCCCGGGTTGTGGGCAATGTCATCGGCAAATACCATCCTCATGGCGATACTGCGGTTTATGACACCATTGTCCGGATGGCCCAGCCGTTTTCACTGCGCTATATGCTGGTCGATGGGCAAGGGAACTTCGGCAGTATTGATGGCGACGCCCCTGCCGCCATGCGCTATACTGAAGTCCGCATGTCTCGGATTGCTCACGAATTATTGGCCGATCTTGATAAAGAAACGGTTGATTTTGTCCCCAATTACGATGAATCGGAGCACGAACCCACCGTATTCCCGACCCGTCTGCCTAATCTGCTGGTCAATGGCTCTTCCGGAATTGCGGTGGGCATGGCCACTAACATCCCGCCGCACAATCTCAGTGAAGTCGTGAATGCCTGCATCGCCCTGATTGATGACCAGACGCTGACGATCAGCGCATTGATGCGCTATATCCCAGGACCTGACTTTCCCACGGCTGGCCTGATTAACGGCGTGCGCGGCATTCGCGAAGCCTATGAAACCGGGCGGGGCCGGGTGCAAATGCGCGCCAAAACAGCGATTGAAACCGATGAAGTGCGCAATCGCCAAGCCATTATCGTGACCGAGTTGCCTTATCAGGTGAACAAGGCTCGATTGATTGAGAAAATTGCCGAATTGGTGAAGGATAAAAAGCTGGAGGGTATCTCGGAATTGCGCGATGAATCCGACAAGGATGGCCTGCGGATTTATATCGAGTTGCGGCGCGGCGAATCGGGCGAAGTCGTGCTCAATAACCTGTTTCAGCACACGGCGCTGCAAACCGTGTTTGGGATCAATATGGTGGCGCTGGTGGAAGGCCAGCCGCGCCTGCTGAATCTTAAGCAGGCGCTGGAGGCGTTTCTGGCGCACCGGCGGGAAGTGGTGGTGCGGCGCACCCTGTTCGATCTGCGGAAGGCGCGCGACCGGGCGCACATTGTCGAAGGACTGGCGGTGGCGCTGGTTAATCTCGACCCGTTGATCGTACTGATTCGCGCCGCCGCCGACCCCGCCGCCGCCAAGGTCGGGTTGCTGGAACGAGTGTGGACGCCAGGGGTGATCACCGACTGGCTGGCCGGCGCTGGCGCGGATGTGGCGCGGCCCGAGGATTTGCCGGCCGAATTTGGCCTGATCGCCACCGGTTACCGGCTGTCGCCGACTCAGGCGCAAGCGATTCTCGACTTGCGGCTGCACCGGCTGACCGGACTGGAACAGCGCAAGTTGCTGGACGAGTATCAGGAACTGCTGAGCCGGATTGCCGATTATCTGGAAATTCTCACGGTGCCGGAACGGCTGACCGCCGTGATCCGCGCCGAATTGCAGGAACTTCACGCCCAGTACAGCGATCCGCGCCGCACCGTGATTTTGCCCGATGAGCAGAATCTGAATCTGGAAGATTTGATCAATGAAGAGACGATGGTGGTGACCCTGTCCCACACCGGCTACGTCAAGTCGCAGCCACTGTCGCTGTACCGGGCGCAACGGCGCGGCGGACGGGGCCGGGCGGCCACCACGGTCAAGGAAGAAGACTTCGTCGATAAGCTGTTCATCGCCAGCACTCACGACACGGTTCTCTGCTTCTCCAATCGTGGCAAAGTGTACTGGAAGAAGGTCTATGAATTGCCGCAGGCCGGGCGGGCCGCGCGAGGCCGGCCTATTGTCAACCTGCTGCCTTTGGAAGAAGGCGAGCGAATCAACGCCGTTTTGTCGGTGCGCGAGTTCGGCGATGATCGTTTTGTGTTCTTCGCCACCGCCAACGGCACGGTCAAGAAAACCCCGCTGTCCGAATATTCCCGACCACGCGCCAGTGGCATCATCGCCATTGATTTGCGCGATGGCGATCAACTGGTGAACGTGGAACTGACCCATGGACAATGCGATGTCATGCTATTCACTGACGCCGGCAAAGTGCAGCGTTTTGCCGAAACCGAAGTGCGAAATACCGGACGCTCCGCGTGTGGAGTGCGCGGCATTCGTCTCGGTGCGGGGCAAAAGGTCATTGCCTTAATCGTGGTCGGCGAAGGTACGGTGCTGGCGGCGACCGAGAATGGTTACGGCAAGCGCACCGAAGTCGCAGAATATCCCCGGCACGCCCGTGGCGGGCAAGGCGTGATCGCGATTCAAACCACCGAGCGCAATGGCCGGGTGGTCGGCGCAGTGCAGGTGGAAGAGGATCAGGAGATCATGCTGATTACTGATGGCGGCACTCTGGTGCGAACTCCGGTCGAGGGTATTTCGCTGGTGGGCCGCAATACCCAGGGCGTGACCCTGATCCGGCTGCAAGGCGGGGAGAAACTGGTTGGAATTGAGCGCATTGAGAGCATTGGCGAAACCGAAGCTGGTGATGAACTCCCGGCGGATGACAATGAGCCAGGACCGGATGAAGGCGACGCCGAGGAGGCCGCATGAGCGAGGCGGATCGTCTGCAAACCCTGCGCGAGCGGATTGACGCGCTGGATCGGCAGTTACAGACGTTGATTTCCGAGCGGGCCCGGTGTGCGCAACAGGTGGGCGCAATCAAGCAGGCCGCTGGCGCAACCGGCAATTTTTATCGTCCGGAACGCGAGGCGCAGGTGTTGCGACGGGTGATCGAAGCTAACCAGGGGCCATTGAGCAGCGAGGAAATGGCCCGACTGTTCCGCGAAATCATGTCGGCCTGTCTGGCGTTGGAAGAACCACTGAAAATTGCTTTTCTCGGCCCGGAAGGAACTTTTACCCAGGCGGCGGCGCTCAAGCATTTTGGCAAGTCCATTCGCAGCATTCCCCTGCGGGCCATTGATGAAGTGTTCCGCGAAGTGGAAGCCGGTTCGGCGGACTACGGGGTAGTGCCGGTGGAAAACTCCACTGAAGGCGTGGTCAATCACACCCTGGACATGTTTTTACAATCGCCGCTGCGGATTTGCGGCGAAGTGCAAATGCGGATTAACCATCATCTATTGACCTGCGCAACTGAATTAACCGCTATTCGCCGCATTTACTCCCATCGACAATCGCTGGCGCAGTGCCGGGAATGGCTGGACGCTAATCTGCCGCGAGTGGAGCAGCTTGAGGTCAGCAGCAATGGCGAAGCGGCATTACGGGTGCGCGACGCCGGGGATGTAGCGGCGATTGCCGGACAGGGCGCCGCCGATATTTATCAAGTGCCGATTCTAGTCCGCAATATCGAGGACGAGCCGAATAACACTACCCGGTTTTTGATTATCGGCGCTCAGCCGATTGCGCCCTCTGGCGATGATAAAACCGCGTTGCTGGTGGCTTCGTTAAACCGGTCCGGAGCCTTGTTCAAACTGCTGGAGCCGTTGGCCCGGAATAATGTCAGCATGACCCGGATTGAATCACGGCCTTCGCGACGCGGCATGTGGGACTATGTATTCTTCATTGATCTGGATGGTCACGCCCAGGATCAACCGGTGGCGAATGCGCTGGCGGAATTGCGCGAACAGGCGAGTCTGTTCCGGGTGCTAGGCTCCTATCCAAAGGGCGTTTTGTAAGCGCTGCAGGCGGCTTCCGGTGACGGTCGCAATCCCTGCCCTGGTTTCTGCTGTTCCAAATCCACCGCAACCTCGCGGAACCTGATGACTCATGGCAAAGAAAAAAATCCACTACAGCATTCAGGTCGCAGCACGGGCCTTCTATCTGGAGCAACAATCCAATCCGGATCAGGATCGCTATGTCTTCGCCTACACCATTGTGATCCAGAACCAGGGCACCATTCCCGCCAAGCTGCTTAGCCGCCACTGGCTGATTACTGACTCCAACGGCAAGATTGAAGAAGTTCGCGGCGAAGGCGTGGTCGGCGAGCAACCTTATCTGCGCCCCGGCGAGGGGTTTCAGTACACCAGTGGCGCGATTCTGGAAACTTCCGTCGGCAGTATGACTGGCAGCTACCAGATGCTGGCCGATGATGGGATGCATTTCGAGGCTGAGATCCCGGCGTTTGTGCTGTCGATTCCACGCACGCTGCACTGAGGGAAGCGCCGTGACGCTGCGCTACGGTTACACCCTGTTCGCGCCGATTTATGATGCGCTGGTCGCGCCTTTCACTGTCGCGGCGCGGCGGCGCAGTCTGGCGCTGCTAGGCGAGGAACCGCCCACTGACGCACTGTTGGTGGGTATTGGCAGCGGACTGGATATCCCGCTACTTCCCCCCGGACCAAACTACACCGGCCTTGATCTGACCCCGGCGATGCTGGTCCGCGCTCGCCGCCGGGTCGCCGCTTCAGGTCTGGCGATGTCTCTGGACCAAGGCGACGCCCGGCGCCTGCCGTATGACGATGCGGCTTTTGACGCGGTGGTGCTGCATCTGATTCTGGCCGTGACCCCACATCCTGAACAGGTGCTGGTCGAAGCGGCGCGGGTGTTGCGACCCGGCGGGCGGGCGCTGATCCTCGACAAGTTTCTGCGGCCTGGACAACGAGCGCCCGTGCGGCGGCTGATCAGTCCACTGCTGGGTCTGCTGGCGACGCGCACCGATGTCGTGTTCGAATCGGTGCTGGCGCAGGCTCCCACCCTCGAAATAATATCGGATCAACCCGCGATGGCCGGCGGCTGGTTCCGGCAGATTGTGTTGCGCAAAGCAGCACAATGAAAATGGGTGATTAAACCGGTGCGACAGGCGGTGTTCAACGTGATTCCCAACATTTTTCTGGTCGGCCCGATGGGGGCCGGGAAAACTACCGTCGGCCGTCGGTTGGCGCAAATGTTACGGCGGGATTTTCTCGACAGTGACCAGGAAATTGAGCAGTCCGCCGGGGCCGAAATCCCGCTCATTTTTGAACTGGAGGGCGAAGCCGGTTTTCGCGCCCGTGAAAAAATCATGATCGCTGAACTGACCCAGCGCCCAGCTCTGGTGCTCGCCACCGGCGGCGGCGCCGTGCTGGATCCGGACAACCGCCGCTGTCTGTCCAGACGGGGTTTCGTGGTTTATTTATGCGCTTCCGTGGACGAGCAACTGCGTCGCACTCGTGATGACGACAGTCGCCCCCTGTTGCGAACCGCCGATCCCCGCGCCCGGCTGGCGCAACTGTTTGCGCAGCGCGATCCGCTCTACCGGGAAATCGCTGATCTGATCGTCGCCAGTGATGGTCAGACTCTGCGCGCCATCGCTCAGCGGATCCTGGATCACATGGCGCCGGATGCGGATCCGTAGCCGCTAACCGGCCTGATCCAGATACTTGTCGGCGTCCAGCGCCGCCATGCAACCGGTGCCGGCGGACGTGACCGCTTGCCGGTAGATGTGATCAGCGACATCGCCGGCGGCGAACACGCCGGGGATGCTGGTCGAGGTCGCCCCCCCTTCGCTCCCGCCCTTGACCTTGATATAGCCGTTGTGCATATCCAATTGCCCGACGAACAGGTCGGTGTTGGGCTTGTGGCCGATGGCGATGAACACGCCCTGCAAATCAATGACGCGGGTTTCACCTGTCTTGACATTGCGGGTGCGGATGCCGGTCACGCCGCTGGCGTCACCCAGCACTTCATCCAACACGCTGTCCAGCTCCAAGCGCACCTTGCCGCTGTTCGCCCGCTCCAGCAACTTGTCCATCAGGATCTTCTCGGCGCGGAACTGCTGGCGGCGATGAACCAGGGTGACTTCGCTGGCGATATTGGCCAGATACAGCGCTTCTTCAACGGCGGTGTTGCCGCCGCCGATCACCGCCACCTTCTGATTGCGATAGAAGAAGCCGTCGCAAGTCGCGCAGCCAGAGACGCCCTTGCCCGAAAAAGCCTGCTCTGAGGGCAGTCCCAGGTACTGGGCGCTGGCTCCGGTCGAAATGATCAGCGCATCGCAGGTGTATTCGCCGGCATCGCCAATCAGCCGGAAAGGTCGTTCCTGCAGGTTCGCAGTGTGAATCTGATCGAAAATGATTTCAGTATGAAACCGCTCGGCGTGCTTGCGCATCCGCTCCATCAAGTCAGGCCCCGTCAGCCCTTCGACATCGCCCGGCCAATTATCCACCTCGGTGGTGGTGGTCAACTGCCCGCCCATTTGCAGGCCAGTGATCATGACCGGTTTCAGATTAGCTCGGGCGGCGTAAACCGCAGCGGTATAGCCGGCCGGGCCAGAACCGAGAATCAACAGACGGGCGTGTTTCGGGGCGTTCATGACGGAAGTCTCCTGAGTGAGGGATGCAGCGAGCGGATGGCGTCCAAACGGCAGCGCCTGCGGGGAAAGACGCTGGCGTTTAGGCGCGGTCAAGAACACGCCTCACCGGCAAGCCAGCGAGGCGTGGGATTACGACTTACAGCGCGGCGGAATTTTCAGCCAGGTAGGAAGCAACGCCCTCGGCGGTCGGCTTCATGCCCTTCTGGCCCTTGCGCCAGCCAGCGGGGCAGACTTCGCCATGCTGTTCAGTGAATTGCAGGGCCTCGACCAGGCGGATCATCTCGTCCACTTCCCGGCCCAGCGGCAGGTTGTTGACAATCTGCGCCTGCACCACGCCCGCCTTGTCAATCAGGAAGGAGCCGCGCAGCGCGACGCCCGCCGGATGTTCAATCCCGTAAGCCTTGGTGATTTCATGCTTTACATCCGCCACCAGCGGGAAGCCAACCCGGCCAATGCCGCCCTTCTCAACCGGCGTTTCCCGCCAGGCAAAGTGGGAGAACTGTGAATCGATGGAGACGCCGACCACTTCCACGCCCAGTTCCTTGAATTTGGAAACGCGGTGATCGTGGGCGATGATTTCTGACGGGCAGACAAAGGTGAAGTCCAGCGGGTAGAAGAACAGCACCACATACTTGCCGCGCAGATCGGACAGGGTGAAGGCTTCGTTGATTGAACCGTCGGGCAGGACGGCGGCGGCAGTGAAATCAGGGGCCGGTTGGGTGACCAGAACGCTCATCGGTTTATCTCCTCGATAGATGGGTAAGAAACCCGGTTGAACTGCATGGAGTGAAGCTTAGACGGCATGGATTGATTGTGGAAATTGAATCATTCAAATACAACGATAGTCTTGAACTATTCACGCCCCTGCCGTCTGGCCCGGCGATGACCGTGACGGCGGGACTACCACGAACTCGGCATGAATGGCTACTGCTGCGACGCCGGTTCCTTGGCGGTATCTGATTCCAGCAACGCCTCCCCTCCTTCAGTGGTTGTTTGATCGGCGCCCGCCATGAGTGGAATTTCCTGACCGTTCACGAATAGCTTGCCGCCTTCAAACCGCGCCGAGGATTTATAGCTGTTTCCGTCCAGTTTAATGAGACCGGCCGCAGTCAGGCCCTGAAGTTGCTGCGCGACCTGCTGCGCCGCCATGCTTTGAAGGGTGGCGTCATCGCTGGCGCTGCTTTGTTCTTGCGCCAGCGCCAGCGCGGTCTCCTTGGCGGCGCTCATCAGCAGGGCTTCAACCAGCGGTTTGGATGCGGTTACATCCGCCGCGCCTTTCTCCAGCGCTTTCATCAGCCCGCTAGGGTCGAGCAGTGGATTGATCTCGCCCAAACTCTGGAAATTCAGCGTCAGCTGGCCCTGCCAATCGCCTTGAGCCAGCTTGGCCTGACTGTCAATGAGAAATTCCGGTTTACCGTTCAGCAGGGTTTTCATCAGCTTCAGCAGTTCGTCGAACATTTGCGGATCATTAGGATTCGCGGCGAACTTCTGCTGCCACTGCTGCAGTTGTGAGACGGTAGCGCCATCCAGATTGCGCAGCGCCAGCTTGAAGCTGCCTTCACCGCTCTGTTGATCGACCGTCACCTTGCCAGCCTTGATCACCATTTCGGCGGCGACCTGTTGCGAGCCTTGCGGAGTTAATGAACCGCTGACATTCAGGTTATTGATCAGAAACGGGGCGCCAGCGTTCTGATCCCTGGCGCTCAGCTCGCTGATCTTGAAGCTGGATTCGCCAAACAACAGATCGAACGCGCCCTGGCGCTGATTCACATTCAGGCTGAGATCGCGCAGGTTGACCTGAGCGCCGCTGGAGGCAGTCTGCCCTTCGCTAGCGGCAACCGGTTTGCCCAATGCTTCCAGACTGGCGACGGTCATGCTGCCCTGCACGGCAGTCGCTTTGGGCGCAACCTGGAACTGACCCTGCAAGCCGCTGAATTTCAGGGTTTGGATCTCATCCACATTATCGAGGGTCAATGGCGGCATGGCGATGTGAGTGCTGCTGGAGCCATCGAAGCCGATGTTCGAGATCGCCACCACCGGTGGCTGATTGCCATAGGCCTTCGCCAGTTCGCGGGTCCAGACGCTGCTGTCCGGCTCCAGCACCGCCCGCACCACGGCTCCAGTCCATTGCATCGGTACGCCGGTAATGCCCCGTCCGGCCAGCGGCAGCGGTCCGTGGTAAATGTCCTGCCGAATGGAGAACGACGGATCAGCGTCGGCGCCGGGACTGCCTTCCGGCATCGCAAACTGGATGCGGGTTACGGACTGCGACGAGAACAGGCCACGCTGATAGCTCACTGTACTGAACTTGACACTGGGATTCTTTGCCCCCTCGGCCAGCGCTTCTTCATACCAACGCTGCGCTTGCATTCCCGACCAGTAGGCCGCACCGGTAAAACCTGCCGCCGCCAGAACTAAAACAACAACGATCCCGCTAACCAGTTTTTTCATGCGTGTTGTCCTCACAGGGTTTTGACCCGCAACATTATTCCACAAACCGGCAACAAAAAGCCCCG
>JAJHPN010000263.1 GCA_020890855.1 Candidatus Contendibacter sp.
TGATCGCTCTTAAAACCCATGCGGGCAATGGCAAGCCGGTGGCGGAAGGTGGTCGCCGTTACCCGGTTGCGGAACAGGATCAGGCGTTAGCCGTCGGCGCAGTATTGACTGGAGTCACTTTTATCCCAATCGTCAAATTCGACGCCGAGTTAGTCCGGAAGCGCTTTGGTGAACCCGCCGAGTGGATCACCGCCAAGGACGGCGCGCATTGGCTTTATCCGGCAATCGGACTGGATGTATTGCTCGGCGCGAATGGTGAAGCGGTATTGCAATACGCGCCGCCGCCGGAATTCGAATCCCGGTTACATGCGCCATTACGCCGGAATTGAGACCAAAACGCATGACTACTCCCTCATCTGATCAATACGCCGTCATGGGCAATCCCATTGCTCATAGCCAATCACCACGTATTCACGCCGTATTTGCCGCCCGGACCGGCCAGCATCTCGAGTATCGCGCCCTGTTGGTTGAACTGGGCGGTTTTGCGGCGGCGGCAAAGGCATTCCGGGCCAGCGGCGGCAAAGGATTGAATGTCACCGTACCATTCAAACAGGATGCCTGGGTATTTGCCGATGTATTGAGCGCCCGCGCCGAACGGGCCGGAGCGGTTAATACGCTGAGTTTCGGGCCGGCGGGCGTGCGTGGCGACAATACCGATGGGCCGGGACTGGTGCGCGATTTGAAGATTAACCATGGTTTTTCACTGGCGGGTAAACGACTTTTATTGCTAGGCGCGGGCGGCGCGGCGCGTGGCGTGTTGCAACCGCTGCTGCTGGAAAAGCCGGCGCAACTGGTCATCGCCAATCGCACCGCCAACAAGGCCCTGGAATTGACATTGCGGTTCAGCGACTTGGGATTGGTGTCAGGATGCGGGTTTGCCGAACTGGCCGGCCGGTCATTCGATTTGATCCTTAACGCTACCGCCGCTGGATTAAACGACGCCATTCCGCCACTGCCGGAAGGCGTATTGGCGGCGGACGGCTGGTGCTATGACCTGATGTATGGCCGCAAACCGACCGCCTTCGTGCGCTGGGGTCGGGAACAAGGCGCGGCGCAGGCTCTGGACGGCTTGGGGATGCTGGTGGAACAGGCGGCGGAATCGTTCTACCTGTGGCGTGGCGTGTGGCCCGAAACCCAACCCGTGATCGAAGCGTTACGGAACGGGCATACCCTTTAACCTTCCAATCTTCCTGCAACCTTGCCGCATTCCGGGATTTTGGTTAAGGTTGCGCCCTCTGAACCACCGCCATTGCCCAAAAATAGGGATTAAGACCTTGTCGAAAGAAGATCATATTGAAATGGAGGGCACTGTCGTTGACACCCTGCCCAACACCACGTTCCGGGTGCAACTCGAAAACGGCCACACCGTGACTGCCCACATCTCCGGGCGGATGCGCAAGCACTACATCCGCATCCTGACCGGCGACAAAGTGAAAGTCGAACTGACGCCTTACGATCTGACCAAGGGTCGGATCGTTTACCGGGGGCGTTGATTACACCCGCCCCCGATTCGTAGTTACGGCGTGGTCATCGCCGCTTCTTCCTCCGCGATCTCCACCTGCAACTCACCGTTGCGCACCGTCACCATGACATGGCCACCGTTCACCAGTCGGCCAAACAGCAGTTCTTCGGCCAGACGGCGCTTGATGTTTTCCTGGATCAGTCGCGCCATGGGTCGTGCGCCCATCTTTGGATCGTAGCCGCGCTCAGCCATCCACACTCGTCCTTCATCGTCCACGCTGACGGTCACCTTCTTCGGTTCCAGTTGCGCTTCCAGCTCAATCAGGAACTTGTCGACCACTTGGGCGATGGTGACCGGGGTCAGCGCCTTGAACTGGACAACGGCGTCCAGCCGGTTGCGGAATTCTGGCGAAAACATCCGCTTAATCGCCTCCAGCCCATCGCTGCTGTGATCCTGAACAGTGAAGCCAATGGAGGATCGCTCCATCAGTTCCGCGCCAGCATTGGTGGTCATCACAATGATCACGTTGCGGAAATCAGCCTTGCGCCCGTTGTTGTCGGTCAGGGTGCCGTGATCCATGACCTGCAACAGCAGGTTAAATACATCGGGATGAGACTTTTCGACCTCGTCGAGCAGCAGCACTGCATGGGGATGCTTGAGAATAGCGTCGGTCAGCAGCCCACCCTGATCGAAGCCGACATAGCCCGGCGGAGCGCCGATCAACCGCGACACCGTATGCCGTTCCATGTATTCGGACATATCGAAACGGATCAACTCGATGCCCATCACCCGCGCCAGTTGCCGGGTGACTTCGGTTTTGCCCACCCCGGTTGGGCCGGCGAACAGGAAACAGCCAATCGGTTTCTGTTCGTTGCCTAACCCGGCGCGCGCCATCTTAATCGAAGTCGCCAGATGCTCAATCGCTTCATCCTGGCCGAACACCACCAGTTTCAGATCTCGATCCAGATTGCGCAGTACGTCCTTATCGGACGAGGAAACGGTTTTGGGCGGAATGCGAGCGATCTTGGCGATGATGGTTTCAATGTCGGCGACGGTGATAACCTTCTTGCGTTTGGCTGCCGGCAGCAGCCGCTGACTGGCTCCGGCTTCGTCAATCACGTCAATCGCCTTGTCCGGTAAATGACGGTCATTGATATAGCGGGCGGATAAATCCACCGCCGCCCGTAGCGCTTTATCAGCGTACTTCACGTCATGATGATCCTCGAACCGGCTCTTGAGGCCCTTGAGAATCTGATAGCTCTCTTCGATGGTCGGCTCGACCACGTCGATTTTCTGGAAGCGCCGCGCCAATGCCCGGTCCTTCTCAAAAATACCGCGATATTCCTGGTAGGTGGTCGAGCCAATGCACTTCATTTCACCCGAGGCCAGCATGGGCTTGATCAGGTTGGAAGCGTCCATCACTCCACCGGAAGCCGCCCCGGCGCCGATGATCGTGTGAATTTCATCAATAAATAGAATGGCGTTGTGTTCCTTTCGCAACTGCGCCAGCACTGCTTTTAGCCGCTTCTCGAAATCGCCGCGGTACTTGGCGCCGGCCACCAGCGATCCCAAATCCAGGGCGTAGATTGTGGCGTCGCGCAGCACCTCCGGCACCTCGTCATCGACGATCATTTTCGCCAGACCTTCGGCAATCGCGGTCTTGCCGACCCCGGCCTCGCCGACAAACAACGGATTGTTCTTGCGGCGACGGCAGAGAATCTGAATCGTTCGCTCAACTTCCTCGCGCCGGCCAATCAGCGGATCGATTCGTCCTTTCCGCGCCAGTTCATTGAGGTTGCTGGCGAAATGCTCCAGCGGTTTGACGTTTTGCTGCGGGGTTTCACTGTTCTCATCAGTGGAGGGCGCAGCGTCCGGGTCATCAGCTATTTTGGAAATGCCGTGGGCAATGAAGTTGACCACGTCCAACCGACTGATGTCCTGCTGTTTGAGCAGGTAGACCGCGTGAGACTCCTGTTCGCCGAACAGGGCCACCAGCACGTTCGCTCCGCTGACTTCGCGGTTGCCAGAAGATTGAACATGCAGCACCGCCCGCTGCAATACCCGCTGGAACCCCAAGGTGGGCTGGGTTTCACGCGGGTCGCCCGGTGCCAGCACCGGGGTATTGTCGCGGATGAAAATTTGCAGATCCCGCTTCAGTGAGTCCAGGTTTGCGCCGCAGGCCCGCAACACCTCGACCGCCGCCGGATTGTCCAGCAGGGCCAGCAGCAGATGCTCTACGGTCATGAACTCGTGGCGCCGGTCCCGCGCCTGGCGGAAAGCAAGATTGATGGAAAATTCCAGTTCCTTGCTCAACATAACTCGTACCTCGAATCGCGCTGGGGGGTTGGGACTCAGGCTTCTTCCATTGTGCATAATAATGGATGCTGATTCCGGCGGGAAAATTCATTGACCTGCGCCACTTTGGTTTCAGCGATTTCGCGGGTGAAAACCCCGCACACACCCTGGCCACGGGTATGGACATGCAGCATGATTTGGGTCGCTTTCTCGCGGCTTAGCCGGAAGAAATGCTCGAGAACCCGCACCACGAAATCCATTGGCGTGTAGTCGTCATTCAACAGGATCACCTTGTACATCGGCGGCGGCTTCAGCGCCGGCTTTTCGGTGGCGACAGCGATGTCGCGGTCTTGATCGTCTTGATCGTCGGAAGGCAAGGAATGTTCCTGACTCATGGCGGCATGGGTTGATCGGATCGATGAAGTACCATTTTAGATAATATGCGCCCTGCAAGTTTCCTCAAGAGCAGCTGTTGCAATAAAAAACCCGGCGGGGTGTGCGCCGGGTCTGCGTAATGCCTGATGAGCGCTTAATCCATTGCTTCATACAGCGGCAAGGTCAGGAACTCCGGATAATCGGCGGACAGACTCATGGTCTCGAAAATGCCCGCCGCCTGATCATAGGTCGCAGTGTCCTCGCCCTGGGCCGAAACCGCTGCTTTCACCTTGGCGAGTTCTTCCGGGATCATCGCTTTCACCAGTTCCGCCGTGACCTTGCGGCCATCATCGAGCTTGCCCTTGGGACTGACCACCCACTGCCAGACCTGCGAACGGGCAATTTCGGCGGTGGCGGCGTCTTCCATCAGGTTATGAATCGGCACGCAGCCATTGCCGGCCAGCCACGATCCCAGATAGTGAATGCCGACATTGATGTTATTCCGCACTCCCGCCTCGGTAATAGGCTGCTCTGGCTGGAAGTTGAGAAAATCCTTGGCGGTGAACACTTCATCGCGCTGTTTTTCCCATTGATTGGGCTTGTCGCCCAGCACCTTGACAAATTCCTCGTGGGCAATGGGCACCAGCCCCGGATGCGCCACCCAGCCGCCGTCAAAGCCATCGCGGGCGTCGCGGGTCTTGTCGTGGCGAATGCCGGCCAGCGCCTTCTCATTGGCTTCCGGGTCATTCTTAATCGGAATCAGCGCCGACATCCCGCCCATCGCCGGCGCGCCGCGCTTGTGGCAAATCTTGACCAGATGCAGGGCGTAAGAGCGCATGAACGGCACTTCCATCGTGATCGCGCCCCGGTTGGCGAGGCAGAAATCCCGGTTCTTTTTGAACTTCTTGATGCAACTGAAGATATAGTCCCAGCGCCCAGCGTTCAGGCCGGCGGAATGGTTGCGTAATTCGTACAGAATTTCTTCCATCTCGAAGGTGGCGAGAATGGTTTCAACCAATACGGTGGCTTTAATCATGCCTTGGGGAATGCCGCACTCGTTTTGAGCCATCACGAAAATGTCATTCCACAGCCGCGCTTCCAGGTGCGATTCCATCTTCGGCAGGTAATAGAATGGGCCAGCCCCACGAGCGATTTGTTCTTTGGCGTTGTGGAAAAACACCAGGCCAAAGTCGAAAATGCCGCCGGACACCCTTTGCCCGTCCACCAG
>JAJHPN010000313.1 GCA_020890855.1 Candidatus Contendibacter sp.
TATTGATCAGCTCCTACCGCATCTATGGCGAACGCTTCCCGCATTGGGTAGTGGTCACCGGTTTCGACGATCACTACATTTACGTTCATGATCCACTGGTAAATACCGACCAGGGCGCCACCATCGCCGATTCGGTGAACCTGCCAATCCCGCACCGGGAGTTTCAGCGCATGGCCCGTTATGGCAAGGCCGCCCAGAAAGCCGTGTTGATTCTCTACCGTTCTCGCCGCCGGCCCGAACCGGCCCCGCCATCACCGTTTTAACTTCGCTTACTTTCACGGCGTCAGGAGCGCCGATTCAAGCCGATGGCCGATCACATCATCCTGGTGGAAAACCCCACCGACTGGAAATCCCATTTTCCCAATTTGCCCGTTGTCGCCGCCAAGGACTATCTATCCAAACCGGAATACTCCTCTGCTGGACGTAACCTGCGAGTGCTGAATCTCTGTCGCAGCTACCGCTATCTCAGTGTTGGCTATTACTGTTCGCTGCTGGCCGAGGCCCGTCGCCACCGGGTGATTCCCAGCGTTCGCACCTTGAATGATCTCAGCCGTAAATCCATTTACAGCCTCGATACTGAAGACCTGGATGATCAGGTGCAGCAGGTATTGGGCAAGCCCCGACCGGGTTTCACCGCCACGGCCTTTGAATTGGATATTTACTTCGGCCAATGTCCCGTCAAGGAAATGCAGGAACTGGCCCGGCAATTGTTCGACGCCTTCCGCTCACCGTTATTGCGGGTGGAATTTAAACTGCAAGGCAAATGGCGAATTGCTACCCTTAAAGCGCTGCATCTGCATTCGCTGTCTATTGAACAGGAAGAAATGTTCATGGCGGCCTTGACCACCTATCTCAACCGGCGTTGGCGACAACCCCGGACCCGTAGTAATTACCGCTACGATCTGGCGATTCTGCACAATCCGAGAGAAACCCTGCCGCCCTCTAATCCAAAAGCGCTGCAACAATTCATCAAGGCCGGGCGGGAAGGCGGGGTTAATGTTGAGTTGATCGAGAAAAAAGATTATGGGCGACTGGCGGAATTTGACGCGCTGTTTATCCGTGAAACCACCGGAATTGATCATTATACCTACCAGTTCGCCAAGAAAGCCGAAAGTGAAGGCATGGTCGTCATTGATGATCCCGACTCGATCCTTAAATGCACCAACAAAGTTTATCTGGATGAATTGCTGCGAACTCATCGTCTTCGCACTCCGAAAACGGTGATTGTTCGCCGCGATAATCTGGAGCGGGTTGATAGCGAAATTGCTTATCCCATCGTGCTGAAAATTCCTGATGGTTCCTTCTCGCGTGGAGTGTTTAAAGTTAATGACCGCACTGAATTAATTGAACAGGCGGGTAAACTGTTCAAATCATCTGATCTGGTCCTGGCGCAGGAATTTCTTTACACTGAATTCGACTGGCGCGTTGGTATTCTCAACAAAACTCCGCTGTTTGTGTGCCAGTATTTCATGTCGAAGGAACACTGGCAGATTTACAATCATCAAACTGGACAGACTCCGGGTATTCGTGAGGGTGATTCAAAGACTTTCCAGATTGAGAATGCGCCGGAGATCGTGGTTAAAACTGCATTGAAGGCTGCCAGTCTGATTGGTAGTGGCTTTTATGGGGTGGATTTGAAGCAGACTACCAAAGGCGTGGTCGTTATTGAAATCAATGACAATCCTAATGTCGATCAGGGCATCGAAGATGCGGTGCTCAAAGAAGAGTTGTACCGCCGGATTGTTGAGGATTTTGTTTGGCGGTTGGATCGGAAGCGCGGAAAATAGAGTTAAAGGCGCCACGCTAAACTGATGTAGTCCACGGAAGACGCAGAAAAAGGAAAAGCTAGGATTAGTGTTTTTTCAACACTCTTTCTATTGTATTTCCGTGTTTTCTGTGGGCCAGATTTTTACGATGATCGGCGTCCGTATACGGTCGCCAGATAAATTCCCAACGCGATAAACGCGATGCCCACCCCATGGAATTCATACAGTCGTTCGCCCAAGAAGATCATCGATAGCACCGCGCCGAAAGCTGGCATCAAATGCAAAAACTGTCCGGTGCGGTTAGCGCCGAGTTCCGCGACTGCCCGGTTCCAGAAAATGTAGGCCAGAATCGATGGAAATAGCGCCAAGTATAAAATGCTGCCCACTGTCGCAGCATTCACTATAAAAACCTGCCCATGCGCTAAATCCCAACCATACAGCGGCGTCAGGATTACGATGCCAATCAACATGGTTGCCGCCTGAAAATTCAGTGGCTTGAGTTCAGCAGGTCGCCAGCGCAGACCAACTGAATACAACGCCCAACTGAATACCGCCGCTAAAATCCATAAATCACCAGTATTGAATTGTCGCGCTAACAGTGTTTCCAAATGCCCCCGGCTGATAATTATCAGCACCCCAGCCAGCGATACGCTAATGCCCAAGATCTGCCAACCCGTCACCATCTGGCGCAATAGTACGAATGAGATCCCCACAATCAGCACTGGCGTAATCGACAGCATGATCACGGCATTAGTGGCGGTTGTTGTTTGCAGACCAATGTAGACAAAAGTGTTGAAGTTGACGACGCCTAGAATACTCAACAGGAGCAGTATCACCCAATGTCGTCGTAGTACTGGGGCTTGCTCGCAGAGTGAAATTAAGACAAAAGGCGACAGAATCGCCAGCGCTACTGCCCAGCGCCAGAATGACAGGGTAAATGGCGTAAAAACCGTATGCACTGCCCGACCTAATACAAAATTGCCGGACCAGAACAGTGTTGTCAGCACCAGCAGCAAGTACGGGGAAGGATGCCATGTAGTCAGGAATTTGATCATGCGTTTAAAGTGTAATTCCATGGATTAAGACCAAAAGGCAACTCGGGCTTTAATCGCTTCTCTGCCGCAGTCTCAATTGCAATGCAGTCGCGACTAAAATCAGCGTGAACAGCACAAACGCCACTGCCGAGGCATAGCCCATGTTCCACCAGCGGAAGCCTTCTTCGTACATCAACAATACGATGCTAAGAGTGCTATTCGTCGGGCCACCCTGCGTCATGATGTACGGCTCGGCGAACACCTGAAAATAACCAATCACTGTTATTAACGCCACCAGCAGGAAAGTTGGTCCCAGTAGTGGTAACGTGATATGGCGAAATTGCCGCCAAGCATCCGCTCCGTCAATCCGCGCCGCTTCGTAAAGCGTGACCGGAATGTTTTGCAGGCCAGCAATGAAAATAATCATGTTGAAGCCAAAATTCTTCCAGACTGCCATCAGAATAAGCGCCGGCATCGCCCAGTCCGGATCGCCAAGCCAGTCAATCGGCCCCACACTCAGTAAGCTCAACCCGTAATTCAGTAATCCATAGTGGGGATGGTAGAGATAGCGCCATACCACCGCCACGGCGACCAGCGTTGTGACCACTGGAAGAAATAACAGGGTGCGGAACAGACTGGGACAGTGGATCAAGCGCGAATTGATCAGCAAGGCCGCACTTAGTGAAACCGCCACTGATAATGGACCGCCGATGATCACAAAGTAGAACGTATTGCCAAGCGCCGTCCAAAATAGTGGGCTCTGTAATAATTGCAGGTAATTATTGAAACCAATGAAGCGCAGTCGATGCAGATCGCCCAATGCATAGATATCAAAATCGGTGAAACTTAATAGTAGCGCTGCAATAACCGGCAGGAAGAAAAATACGGTAATTAGCAGTAATGCCGGGGCGAGAAAAATCCAGCCACTCAGGGCAATCCGCCATTCGTATCTCATCATGGCGTTATCATCCCCTGCCCAATCAGCCAACGCCGCTTTTCCAGAATCCGGTCGACATCCTGATTCAGTGTCGCTAGAGCTTCATCCACGCTTAATTGCTTGCGAATCGCCAGTTCTGCATAATAGGCAATGCGCTGGGCGATCCGCTCCCATTCGGGAATAGGCGGCGTTGCTTGAACGCGCCGCAACTGCTCCCGGAATGCCTGAGCATACCGATTGTTGGTCAACGCCGGATCAGCCCAGGCCGACTGGCGGGCCGGCAGATCACCGGTGAATTGATAGAACCTTACCTGTTGTTCCGGCTCGGCTAGAAAGTTGAGGAGTTTCCAGACCGCTTCCTGGTGGGGCGAAGTCCGGCTGATCGCCAAACTGGCTCCGCCGGCCAGCGACAATCCGACTTCAGTGTTCAGCGATGAATTTTTGCCTGCTGGCGCGAGTGCGTCAGCAGGCAATGTGGGTAAAGGCGCGGTATTCCATTGGCCCTGCATCGTTGCGGGCAATCGCCGCCCAAACTCGCCAATATTCCACGGTCCGCTGACGTAGATGGCAAAAGCGCCATTAGCGAACTCCTGATAAAGATTCGCCATCTGGTTATTGCTCACGGGCGGCGCCAATCCCTGCTTGAACAGGCCAAGATAGAATACGAACGCCTCGCGGAAACGCGGATTCTGGAAGTCGCCATATTGATCCCGATCACGCAGCAGGGTTGCGCCGTATTGCAGGGCTAGAATCACTGGCAATTGCCATTCGTTGATCGGCAGTAAAATCGCGTAGCGTTCGCCGCCGCCGAGGTTTTTGAGCGTCTGCATCGCCCGCAGCCACTCATCCCAGGTTGCCGGCGGCTTGGTGAACCCGGCTGCGGCCAGTAGGTCAGTCCGGTAGAAAAACAGCCGAGTGTCCACATACCAGGGCAGGGCGTAGGTCTGCCCGTTCAACCGGTTGGCGGCGAGAATACCGGGGAAGTAGTCAGTCAGCGCCGGATCCGGCCAGGTCCGCAACCCCTCATCAAGTGGCGCAATCGCCCGCAAGGCGACAAATTCGGGAATCCAGGTATTACCGAGTTGAAACAGGTCTGGCAAGGCGTTGCCGGCGTAGGCGGTCAGCAGCTTTTCGTGCGCCGCGCTCCAGGGCAATGACTGCACCCGCACCCGCAGACCGGGATGCCGGCGCTCAAATTCCGGCAGCAGCGCCTGCACTCGTTCGCCTTCCTGGCCCATCGCCCAGAATTGGATGATCGTGGTCCGGTCAGCGGCAGTATCGCAACCAGACAGCCAGAATAGCGGCAAGAGGAGGATAAGAAACAGGCAACGGGACATGCCGGGCAGTTTAACGCTGATTGCGTCAGGGAGTAATTATGAAGAGGGGTTGAAAATCATCCGGGTTGTCTCCATAAAGATCAGCAAAGATGTTGAATCAACCCGATGGTCCTTGAGGTGTCCTATGCCTATTTACGAATATCGTTGCCAGTCGTGCGATCACGAACTGGAAACCTTGCAGAAACTCAGCGATCCCGAATTGCGCGACTGCCCCAGTTGCGGCCAGCCGGCGCTGAAGAAGCTGATTTCGGCGGTTGGATTCCGGCTCAAGGGCAGCGGCTGGTA
>JAJHPN010000229.1 GCA_020890855.1 Candidatus Contendibacter sp.
GCCAAGGGGAAAGTAGGCCAGTTTGAACGCGACGCTCAGACGATGTCCAGCCAGGCCGCGCCATAACTCAACGTGTGCAATGCCAGCCAGGCGTAGATTGCCGCCAGCAGATCGTCAAACATGATCCCGAAACCGCCGCCGATGTGTTGATCGGCCTGCCGGATCGGCCACGGTTTGAGAATATCGAACAGCCGGAACAGCGCAAAGCCAGCGATGATCCATAGCCAGCCGGGCGGCGCGGCGATCATGGTGAGAAAATAGCCGACCACCTCATCCCAAACAATCGCCGGATGATCATGCACGCCCAGATCACGGGCGACACGGTTGCAAATCCACACCCCCAGGATGAAACCGGCTGCGGTCAGCAGCAGATAGGCCCACAGCGGCGCCGGTTGCGCCAGCAGATAGAGTGGAATTGCCGCCAGCGTCCCAAAGGTGCCAGGCGCTTTCGGCGCACAGCCGGAGCCAAAGCCGAGGGCGAGAAAGTGAACCGGATCACGGAACACCCGGCTGCAGGGGCTTTCATTCGCCATAAGGTGAGTCCTCGCCGGTTACTCGTCGGCAGCGCCGGCCTCAGCCAGCGCCAGGTCGCGCAGCGCGGCATCCTGCAAGGTCGGCGACAGCGGCTGCGCGTCCAGCCCGGCGTCCAGCGCCTGCACCCAGGCCTGAAACTGCGCCAGAGAACAGGCGCGATCCAGCCAGACTCGCAATTGCCGGCCGACCGGAAACGCCAGTTGCACCATCGGCCAGGCCAGCACTTCAGCGCGTCGCTGCCGGGCCTGTGGCCCGGAAACGCCGATTAGTTGGGCGTTCGCGCTGCGGGTCAGCGCGAGGGGCGTACCTTGCCGATCCAGTCGCCCGGCGCTGATCAGGCCCACCCGGTCACAGCGTTCCGCCTCATCCATATTGGCGGTGGCGTACAGAATCGCCACCCCCTCCGCCCGCACCCCGTTCAACAACCGCCAAAACGCCCGCCGCGACACTGGGTCAACGCCGGTAGTCGGTTCATCCAGCACCATCGCCCGAGGCCGGCTGACCAGCGCACAGGCCAGCGCCAGCTTCTGCATCATCCCGCCGGACAGGTTGTTGGCGCGGCGATCTTCAAAACCGGCCAGCCCGGTGCGTTCCAGCAGATCGACGATTCGCACCCGGGCTTCAGCGCGGGCTAAATCATGCAGATCGGCGAAAAAGTCGAGATTCTCCTGCACCGACAAATCCCGGTACAGGCCAAAGCCCTGCGGCATATAGGCGATCTCGTCGCGCAGCGCCGGATCGGCGGCGTCCCGGCCCAGCACGGTGATCCGCCCGCCCTGTGGCGACAGTTGCCCGACCGCCAGTTGCAACAGGGTGGTTTTACCCGCGCCATCGGCCCCGACCACTCCGTAAATTTCGCCCGCCGCCACCTGCAAGCTCACGTCGTCCAGCACCGGCTGTGGACCATAGGCAAAGCGCAGGTTGGCGATGGTCAGCGCCGCAGTGGTGTTCACGGCGCAGCCGCCTTGAGCCGCACATCGGCGGGCATGCCCAGTTTCAACGCGCCGTCGGGATTAGCCACTTCGATTTTGACGCGGTAGACCAGATCAACCCGCAAGGCACGGGTTTCGACCGTTTTCGGGGTGAATTCGGCATCCGGGGCGATAAACGCCAGCCGGCCGCTCAACACCGCGCCGGGCAGGCTATCGACCCGCACTTCCGCCGCTTGCCCCAGCCGAACCCGGCCCAGATCGGTCTCGTTCAGATAGGCGCGGATCCACGGCTGACCCAGTTCCGCGATGCGTAGCACTGGTTTACCGGCGGCAACGACCTCGCCCTTTTCCGCCAGGCGCACCGCCACCACGCCCGCCACCGGACTGGACAGCGCGGTGTAAGCCCGTTGCCGCTGGGCGATTTCCACCGCCGCCTGGCGGGCGCGCAACTCGGCCGCCGCCCGATCCAGTTCTTCCTGACGCGGACCTTCCCGCAGCAGCGCCAGGGCTTGCCGGGCCTGTTCGACGCCGGCCAGCGCGACGTTCTGTTGCAGTTGGCTCCGATCCATTTGTTCCGGCGAGGCCAGTTTTCTGGCGACCAGCGCAGCGAACCGCCGGAACTCAGCTTGAGCGTAGTCCAAATCGGCCTGGGCCTGATTCAATTTGGCTTCGGCGACCCGCAGTTCCTGAACGCGGGTTCCGCTCTGCAACGCCGCCAGCGTCGCCTGAGTTGCGTCCAGTTGCGCGGCAGCGTTGTGCAACGCCAGTTGGTAATCCTGCGGATCGAGATCGGCGACTGGCTGGTCGGTTTGCACCGCATCACCCTCGTCCACTGCCAGTTGCGCGATGCGGCCACCAACCTGAAAAGCCAGATCGACTTCCCGCGCTTCCACCGTGCCGGACAGTTCAATCCAGCCGGTATCGGCGGCGGGCTGCCAGGGCCAGCGGAAGGCCAGCAGCGCCGGCAACAGCAGCAGGATCGTCAGACGAAAGTCACGGTTTTTCAAGGCGCTAGACCAGTTTCAGCGGAGCCGGCTTTAGCGCCATTGCGCCAAACGGCGGCAAATCCAGCACGATGGAGAACGCGAAGCCGTGGCTGGAAAACTCCTCGGCGCGAACCGTACCACCCGGCACGGTCATCCCGGTACCGCTGTACTCGCGGGCGTCGCTGTTCAACAGTTCCCGATAGGCGACCGGGTAAGGGACGCCGATCCGGTAATTTGGGCGCGGCTGATCGGAGAAATTCAGCACCCACAGGATCGCGTCGCGGGGATCGCGAGCCTTGCGCTGGAACGCCAGCACGTTGGTTTCCGCGCCGTTGGGGTCGATCCAGTCAAAGCCGGCCCCGTGAAAGTCCATCTGGTGCAAGGCTGGTTCTCGCGCATACAACCGGTTCAGCGCCGCCAGAAACCGTTGCAAACCCTGATGCCCCGGCTGCCGGGCCAGCGTCCACTCCAATTGAGCATCGTGATTCCATTCCCCGGCCTGACCGAATTCACAGCCCATGAACAGCAGTTTTTTACCCGGATGCGCGTACATATAGGCGTACAGCACCCGCAGATTGGCGAGCTGTTCCTTTTCCGTACCGGGCATCTTGCCGAGCAGCGACTTTTTCAGATGCACCACTTCGTCATGCGACAGCGACAGGATAAAGTTTTCGCCGAAGGCGTAGGAGATGCTGAAGATCAGCTTGTCGTGATGGTAGCGGCGATGGACGGGCGGCTTCTGCATATAAAACAGCACATCGTGCATCCAGCCCATATTCCACTTGAAGCCGAAACCCAGCCCGCCAACGTCGGTCGGGCGCGACACCTTCGGCCAGGCGGTCGATTCCTCGGCGATCATCAACACCCCAGGGAAGCGGGCGTGAACCACGGCGTTGGTGTGCTTAATAAACTCAATCGCTTCCAGATTTTCGTTGCCGCCGTATTTATTCGGAATCCAGTCCTTCTTGGAATAATCCAGATAGAGCATCGACGCCACCGCATCGACCCGCAGCCCGTCAAAATGGAAGGTGTCCAGCCAGTACAGGGCGTTGGCGATCAGGAAGTTTTCGACCTCGTGGCGGCCATAGTTGAAGATCAATGTTCCCCAGTCGGGATGCTCGCCCTGGCGCGGGTCGGCGTGTTCGTAAACACAAGTGCCGTCGAACCAGGCCATCGCATGAGCATCCTTGGGAAAATGCGCTGGCACCCAGTCCAGAATCACTCCGATGCCGTTCTGATGGCAGCGATCGATCAGCTCCATCAGGTCTTCCGGGTGACCATAGCGGGCGGTCGGGGCGTAGAAATTGGAAATCTGATAGCCCCACGATGGCCCGTAGGGATGCTCGGCCAGCGGCAGAAACTCGATGTGGGTGAAACCCATTTCCCGCACATAAGGAATGAGCTGATCGGCCAATTCCCGATAGGACAGAAACTCGCCGTCCGGCTTGCGCCGCCACGATCCGGCGTGCACCTCGTAAATGGAGACCGCCTGCCCCCAGACATTGGTTCGCGCCCGCTGCTGCATCCAGTCGCCGTCGCGCCAAAGGTGCTTGCCGGCCCGGTCGTACACCACGCTGGCGGTGCCGGGCGGGACTTCGGTATGAAAAGCGACCGGATCGGTTTTCAAAAAGATATTGCCGTTGCGGGCCAAAATTTCAAACTTGTACAACTCACCCTCGTTCAGCTCAGGAATGAACAGTTCCCAAATCCCGGAACCAGGCCGCAGCCGCATCGGATGACGGCGGCCATCCCACTGGTTAAACGTCCCGACCACACTGACCCGCTGGGCATTGGGCGCCCACACCGCAAAGTTAATCCCGCGCAAGCCGTCGGTCTGGCAGGGATGTGCGCCAAGATTCTGGTAAATCTGGTAATGATTACCCTCAGCGAACAGGTGGCAATCCTGATCGCTGAGGATCGAAAAGCGCAGCGCATAGGGATCGACAAAGGTGTGATTGTGGCCGCCTTCCGTAGCGTTGATCCGGTAACGGAGCGTGTTGGGATCGGCGGCGACGATGGCCTCGAACAGCCCGTCATGGGTCGGTTGCAGCGGATAGAGCAACTGCGGTTGGTCAGCACTGACCAGCACCGGATTCTCCGCCCCCGGCAACAGGGCGCGAACCACGCTCAGACCCGGCTCGGGCAGCGGATGCGGCCCCAATAAGGTATGCGGGTTGCCATGCCGACCCTGAATCAGCGTCGCGCTGTCGGCCACGCTCAAGGTTGGCGGCGCGGCTTCGTCTCGCAGCAGAAAGCGTAACCCCGCCGCCTGAGGTGCTTGCTCCAGCCGGGCGGCGTAAGTGCGAACATCAGTCCGCAGCGCGTCAACGTGATAAACCTGTTGCCAGAACCGGGCGTTAGCAATCAGAAAGTTCCGCACTTCCGGCCGGTCGAGGTCGAACGCCAGCAATCCCGGTTGACCGGGAACGTCGGCGTCATAAATCCGGGTCCCGTCAAACCAGCTCAATTCCTGACCCTCGGCGGGAATGACCGGCGGAATCCAGTCGAGAATGACGCCGATGTTGCGCTGGTGGCAGGCGTCGATGAACGCCATCAGTTCCTGCGGCTGGCCGTAGCGCGGATTAGGGGCGAAGTAGCCGGCGACCGTTTCGTCCGGCGACCAGAACGACAATTCAACGTGGGTGCATTGCCGCTCCACCAGCGTCGGCAATACCCGATCCCGCAACTGGCCGTAACCCAAAGTCTCGTTAAATGTGACCCGGTGAATGGCGACCGGCAGCTTCCAGCCCGGCTGTGCCAGCGCCTGCCATTCCGCATCAGCCCAGGCGTGGCGGTGGGCTAGGTCACAGGTAAACGCGGCGGTTTTGGGATAAGTCTCGGTTTGCAACGCCAGCGGATCGGTTTTTAGAAACACCGCGCCTTCGCCGTTGCGGATC
>JAJHPN010000219.1 GCA_020890855.1 Candidatus Contendibacter sp.
CTGGCGTCACCGGCTCGCTCAACCGCTCGCTCGCACGACCTACCCTGAACTATTGATATGTTATCCTTTTATCCCCTGAACCAATTGATGGCTCTTAACGCTTTGAGCAGTTCTTTCCATAAGAATCAGAAGGCTACGAACTAGGTACTCACGCCATGCACGCTGAACTGGAGCAACGACTGCGTTTCTGCGGCAATTTGCCGAGTCTGCCGGCGGTAGCTCTGCAAGTCATCGATCTCGCTAACAATCCGGATGTGCAACTGAGCGATCTGGCGAAGGTCATTGAGCTGGACCCGGCGCTGGTCACCAAGCTGTTTCGGGCGGCCAACTCGCCGCTGTACGGCATGCGTCGCCAGGCGACCAACCTGCGGCAGGTTCTTAATCTGCTGGGTTTGCAAGGCACGCTGGCGCTGGCGCTCGGTTTTTCGCTGATCTCCAGTTCGCAGACGGCCCGCGCCGTCCCGCTGGATATTGAACAGTTTTGGCGGCGCTCATTGCTGGCCGGAACCGCCTGCCGCATGCTGGGCGAACAGCTGGGCATAAAAAATCCGGAGGAATTGTTTCTGGCTGGGCTGCTGCGTGGGATCGGCATTCTGGCGCTGGCGCTGATGATGCCGGATCAATACGGCATTCTGCTGAACGAAGCCGCTGTGCCGCAGGCAAAAGGACCCGCGCTGCTGGATTACTGGCGACTGGCCGAACTGGAGCAGGATCGGTTGCAAACGGATCATTCCGAAGTGGGCGCCTGGCTGTTGCGGCACTGGAAACTGCCTATCGATCTGTGCTGCGCCGCTGCCGGCAGCCTGGACCCAACGCATGCCAACGCCCCGGAATCGCTCCAGCCGCTGGTGAAATGCGTGGCGCTGGCGGTGCGGATCGCCGACATCTGGATTCGCCCGGACGCCTGGCGAAATTCGCCGCAGATTGCAGAACAGGCCCAGCAATGGTTTGGGCTGAACGAGGACAATTATCTGGCAGTGCTGGAGGACATTGGCGAGAAATTTCCCGAGATCGCGAATCTGTTCCAGATCCGCTCGCTGGATACTTTTGAAGTGGCCGGCATCCACGATCAGGCGCGCGAAGCGCTGGCGTTCCGCAGCGCCCAGCGCCAAGCCGCCGCCGTCATCCCTGCTCCACCACCCCGGTCAGCCCCAGTGGAAGTTGCTTTTGAAGTGGCCGGCATCCACGATCAGACGCGCGAAGCGCTGGCGTTCCGCAGTGTCCAGCGCCAATCCGCCGCCGCCATCCCTGCTCCACTATCCCGGCCAGCCCCAGTGGAAGTTGCCGCATCTCCCCGATTCAGTTCGACCACGGGTTCCCGATTGGATCGGCAATATACTTTCGATGCGCTGACCGGCCTGTTCAATCGTCAGTATCTGAACGACAGTCTGCGCCAGGAACTGGCGCACGCCCGGACTCACCACTGGCCGATCAGCGTGGCGCTGGTGGATTTGGATGGCTTCAAAAAAACCAACGAGGTTCATGGCAACGCCGTTGGCGATCAATTACTGATTGCGCTTGGCGGCCAACTCGGCCGCAACCTCCGGCGCCAGGACCTGGTGGCCCGCTACGGTGGCGATGAATTCGCGCTGCTGTTGCCGGCCAGCGGGTTAAAAGTAGCTCGGCCACTCTTTGACCGGATTCTGACGTTGATCCGCGAGTGGCGACCGGAACGGGGCAGCCGGCATAACGCCCGATTGAGCGTTTCCATCGGTCTGGTCGTGTATCCAGAGACCGGGCCGACCGATGGCGACTCGGCGGATCAACTGCTCCAGGCTGCTGAACATGCGCTAAAACAGGCCAAGGCGGACGGCGGCGACCGGCTGGCGGTTTACAGCGAGTAGGGCGGCGCAACCCGCCATTGGGCTCCGGCGCGCCGCTTCAACGCAATGCCAGCACCAGCTCTTCCCGCCCGCGCAACAAATTGATCAACAGCGCATCGCCGCCAGCGGCCAGCGGTTGCAAATCGGCGGGACTGGCGACCCGCTGCTGGTTGACCGCCAGAATCACGTCCCCTTTCCGCAGTCCGGCGCGGGCGGCGGGACTGCGCGATTCCAGCTCGGCGATCAGCACCCCTTGCACCTTCCCGGCCAGCGGCGAATTCAGTCCGATCTCCTCCAGGGTCGCGCCCGCCAGCCGAGGATGGATCGTCTCGCCCTCGGCCCTGACCGGTGCGTATTCGCCGACCTTGGCCTCCAGCGTCAGTGCTTTACCGTCCCGCAGAATGTCCAGCCGCACCGCCTCGCCGACTTCCAGCAACCCAATGGCGTTACGCAGCGCACCGCCGTCGCGCACTGGCCGACCGTTGATATTCAACACCACATCACCTTCCCGCAAGCCGGCGCGAGCAGCGGCGGAGCGGGGACTGACCTGGGCGATGACTGCGCCTTGACTGGCCGGAATATTGAAGGCCCGCGCCAGATCGGGAGTCAGGTCTTGCACGGATACCCCCAGTTGGCCGCGCCGCACCGAACCATGGGCGACGATCTGGTTCATCAGTCGCGCCACCATGTTGGCGGGAATGGCGAAGCCGATCCCGACATTGCCGCCGCCGGGCGCGATAATCGCGGTGTTGATTCCAACCAGTTCGCCCCGCAGGTTGACCAGCGCCCCACCGGAATTGCCGGGATTGATCGAGGCGTCAGTCTGGATGAAATCCTCATAGCCCTGAATGCCCAGCCCGGTGCGACCCAGGGCGCTGACGATGCCCGAAGTCACGGTCTGGCCCAGTCCGAACGGATTGCCGACCGCGACCACGAAATCGCCGACCCGCAAGCGGTCGGTATCCGCCAGCGGCAGGGCGGTTAGATTGCCGCTGGGAATCTGGATGACGGCGATATCGCTTTGCGAATCCGAACCGATGACCTTGGCGTTGAGCTTGCGCCCATCGCGCAAGGTGACGGTGATGGTGTCGGCGCCTTCCACGACATGATGGTTGGTAATGACGTAGCCGCGCTTGGCGTCCACCACCACGCCGGAGCCGACGCTTTGCGCCTTGCGCTCACGGGGCTGCTCGGGGATGTTGAAGAAGTGGCGGAAAAACGGGTCTTCCAGCAGCGGGTTGCGACGCGCCGCCATTCGATTTTCGGTTGCGATATTGACGACAGCCGGCGTCGCCCGCTCCAGCATGGGGGCCAACGACGGCAGCGTCTGGTCATCAACCATTGCCGGCAGGCCGGCCTCGGCCGGGCAAGGAAGGGCCATGGCGAGACTGATCGCCAGCAGGGTTGTGGGGAGCAAAACACGTTGGATATTCATGAATAAAATCAACCTTTATCCACGGAAGACACAGAAAATCAAAAAACCGGAATCGGCCCGGCTTTTTTAACCTTTAGAATGCCATTGAGCGCGGGGATCGAACGGCAGTTCCCGTTCCAGGCGCTGAAACGCCTCCCGCGCTGCTTCGCTGTCCGCCGGGGGGTTGACGATCCGCAGCACCACCAGTTGATCGCCGGGCGGTTGGCCGGGCAGTCCGCGCCCACGCAATCGCAATTTCTGGCCGTTTTTGGCGTTGGCCGGGATGTTGAGCGTCACCGCCCCGCCCAGGGTGGGCGCTTCGACCTTGCAGCCCAGGGCCGCTTCCCACGGCGCCAGCGGCAACTCCAGGCTCAGATCGCGGCCCTGCAACTTGTACAGCGGGTGATGACGGATACTGATCTCCAGATACAGATCGCCACTGGAACCGCCCCCGCGTCCGGGACCGCCCTGGCCGCCCAGCCGGATTTTCTGGCCGTTGCCGACCCCGGCAGGGATTTTGACGTTCAGGGTGCGGGGATGGGCTACGACATGACCATTGGCGTCACGTTCCGGAACTTGCAGTTGCAACGACCGCTGGCCACCCTGATAGGCTTCTTCCAGGGTGATCTCCAGCGGTACGGTCTGATCCTGACCGGCCGCCTGGAAGCCGCGGGGATTGCTGCGCCGCCCGGAAAACCCGGCTTGTCCCCCCAGCCCACCGAAGAGCGATTCAAAGAAGTCGCTGAAATCCTGATTGCCGAAACCGCCAGGACCCACATGGGGACGCGGCCCGCCTTGCCAGCCCGGCGGTGGCCGGAAATCCTGCCCGGCTTGCCAGTTGCTGCCCAGTTGATCATAGGCGGCGCGTTTTTCAGGATCGCGCAGCACCTCGTAAGCTTCGGAAACCGCTTTGAAATGCTCCTCGGCCTGCGCCTCCTTGCTGACGTCCGGGTGATACTTGCGAGCCAGCCGGCGGTAGACTTTCTTGATGTCTTCCGCCGAGGCGTCGCGGGGGAGGCCGAGGATTTGGTAATAGTCCTTGTATTTCATACCGGTTCCGCGCAGTCAGGAGTAGGGCCGACGGGGTGATCCGCCGGCCAGTGGGCTAACCTTCCACCTTGATGGTGCGCGACAAGGTATGCGTCAGCTTGGGAATGCCGATCTCCAGGACGCCGTTGGCGCTGCGGGCGCTGATTTGCGCCAGATCGGCGGTGTCGGGCAGACTGAAGCGACGATAGAACGTGCCGCAGGGCCGTTCAATCCGGCTATAACCGGCGCGGCTGTCGCGAGTTTCTCCAGGGCGATCGCCACGAATGGTCAGCACTCCGTTCTCGGCGATAATTTCGATGACTTTGGGATCGACGCCGGGAATATCGGCTCGCAACAGATAGCGATCGTTTTCTTCCTTGATGTCCACCGCTGGAATCCAGTCGCAGGTGGCGACGCTGGATTGATCATCGCTGGCGGCGTTGTGGTACGGCTCAAACAACCGGTCCAGTTCATTGCGGAGGTGGTGGATATGACGCCAGGGTTCATGACGGCTCAGGTTCATGGCGAAGACCTCATGGAATGGATGTTGAGTTTCAAATAAGGCCACGAGCATCGATTTCAAGCGGGGCCGTCCGTTTTTCTTCCAGCGGCGGCCCCTGGCGATCCATGCTGCCGGCCATTCACCCCTGTCCCTTCAACGGAGACTGATCATGACTGAACGGGAATTCCTGCCGCTGCCCATCGCGGTGCTGACGGTGTCCGACACCCGCACCGAAGCCGACGATGCTTCGGGTCAAACCCTGGTGGATCGATTGCTTGCCGCCGGTCACCGCTTAGCGGGACGGGCCATTGTCCCCGACGATATTTATCGGATCCGGGCAGTCATTTCGGCCTGGATCGCTGATCCGGCAGTGCACATTGCGCTGATCACCGGCGGCACCGGCATGACCGGCCGCGACAGCACCCCCGAAGCCATCCGCCCCTTGCTCGACAAGGAAATCGATGGATTCGGCGAATTGTTCCGGATGCTGTCGTGGGAGGAGATCGGGACTTCAACCCTGCAATCGCGGGCGCTGGGCGGATTGGCGAACGCCAC
>JAJHPN010000283.1 GCA_020890855.1 Candidatus Contendibacter sp.
TTAAAGCTGACGCATAGAGGCGTTTTGGACAAGTTGTGGTGGCGTCCGAACCCAAAGTCCCTTATCTCCTGCCAAGGAGGAAAGCTGCGTCAGCAGGGGGCAAGGGTTCAAGTTGCGGTGCTTCCATAGCTCGGATCGGATTCCTGTCGCAGATCAGCCAGCGTTCCTGCTCCATCTCGGCAAGGTGGGAACCGGTTCAGTTTGGACCGGGCCAAACGGTCAGCATTGAACCGCTCGCCGACTCCTCCTGGTAAAAAATGTTCTGCTATCAAAACGCTAAGGATTTGGCCCATTGTTTGCGACATATCAGGCTCGGGTTACCGATCTACCCCTGCAGGAGGAAGCACCATGCAACTTTCCGATGACACCATTAAAAAGTACCCAAAACTGTATTACTACCTGAAGGTCAACATGCCGCAGGTCGCCGAAGTCAATACGATTGTTGACGCCATTCAAAAACTGGCGGGCAAGACCACCCGGCAAACTATCCAGAACGCGATGAAGTGGGGGCAGGGGCCGACCATCAAGGTTGTGACCAATCTGGTCTGTAGCGGCACGAAGGCCTATGGCTGCTATTCGTGGGGTTCCAACGAACTGCGGATCGACGAAAAGATGGTGATGGATTTTGAAACCGGCAAGGGGCTGGTGACCACCAAATACGGGAAGAAGGTCTATCTGGTCGGCGTGACCATCCTGCATGAACTGACCCACTGGGCCGACGCCCAGGATGGCGTTGATGACGCAGTGTCGGGCGATCCCTCCAATGAAGAAGGCAACGCCTATGAAAAAGGCGTGTATGGCGACGTGCTGGGTTAATCCGTTCCGGATTCAGGTGAGGCGCTCCCGGAAATTGATACGGAGGCAACGATGAAAAAATCCCTGATCCTGAGCGGACTGGCGCTGGTGGCAGCGCTGCTTTACGGCGCAGCAGCGCTTGGCGAAGCTGGCGGCGCCGACTCGTCACCACCGGCTTTATCCAAGACCCTGCGCCATATTTCATTCGCTGGCGGCGATGGTTCGAGTTGTGAAAAAGCGGTGGTGATCAGGAAAGCCGCTAATCAGGCTCAAGGCGTGGCCGCGGAAAAAGCCTGGATCGCCTGGAAGTATCCGAACGCCAAAATGAAGGGACAGGCCGTGAGCGGCGCTAAAAATAAAACCTTCGACGTGCTGAATATTGAAACCGTTACTGGTGATTCCAGAACGGTCTGTTTTGACATCACCGATTTCTTTGGGCAGTGGTAATCGAGGGCGCGAAGGGAAGCGCATTTTTTCGGGGGAGGCGAGCGCCCGGCTCGCCCCACCCCGGTTTTTTCAGGCGCCCGCCGCCCGTCGCACCGGCTCGACCTCTTCCACCCCAGTCGTCTGCCGCAGCGCCCGGTTGACGGCGCTGACGACGGCCTTCAGTGAGGCGGTGACGATGTTGCTGTCGATGCCCACCCCAAACCGCACGTTCGGTTCGCCATCCATGCGAATTTCGACATAGGAGACCGCCGTCGCGTCCGCGCCTGCGCCAATCGCATGTTCGTGGTAATCCACCACCCGCACGTCCAGCCCGCAATGCCGGTTTAACGCATCGGTAAAGGCGTCAATCGGGCCGTTGCCCTTGCCGGAAATCAGCCGTTCCCGCTCGCCTTCACGGATCGTCGCCGTCAATTTACAGGTTCCGCTGGTATGGTTGTCCGGCGCCGTGCGGTGTTCGATGAACCGGAAGGGCTCGACCGGCTGGAGATAGTCGGTCTGGAACGCCGCCCAAATGTCCGCCGAAGTCAGTTCCTTGCCGGTCGCGTCGGCCAGCGCCTGCACGGTCTGACTGAACTCGATTTGCAGCCGGCGCGGCAAACGCAAGCCGTGATCCTTCTCCAGCAAATAAGCAATGCCGCCCTTGCCGGACTGACTGTTGACCCGGATCACCGCCTCGTAGGTCCGGCCCACATCCGCCGGGTCTATCGGCAAATACGGCACGTCCCACCGGCTCTGCCCGGCGTTGGCCGCCAACCCTTTCCTGATTGCGTCCTGGTGCGAACCGGAAAACGCGGTAAACACCAGTTCGCCGGCGTAGGGATGACGGGGATGCACCGGAATCTGGTTGCAATACTCGGCGCAACGCACCACGGCGTTGATGTCGGACAAGTCCAGGCCGGGATCAATGCCCTGGGTGAACAGGTTCAGCGCCAAGGTCACGATGTCGACATTGCCCGTCCGCTCGCCATTGCCAAACAACGTCCCCTCCACTCGATCCGCACCGGCCAGCAACGCCAGTTCCGCAGCGGCGACCGCCGCGCCCCGGTCATTGTGCGGATGGACGCTGATCAGCACGGCGTCGCGCCGGCTGAGATGGCGGCAGAACCACTCGATTTGATCGGCATGGACATTGGGCGTCGCCATTTCCACGGTCGCCGGCAGGTTGAGAATGACCTTGCGCGCCGGGGTCGGTTGCCAGACCGCCAGCACTGCTTCACAAATCTCCAGCGCAAAGTCGAGTTCGGTGGCGCTGAAACTCTCTGGCGAATACTCAAAGGTCCAGTCGGTGTCGGGATGCTCGGCGGCGATATCGCGGATCAAACGGGCGCCGCTTACCGCAATCTCGACAATCCCGGCCTTGTCCATGCCAAATACGACCTGACGCTGGATCGGCGAGGTGGAGTTGTAAAGGTGCATCACCGCTTTTTTTACCCCGCGCAGGGCTTCAAAACTGCGGCGAATCAATACCTCCCGCGACTGGGTTAGCACCTGGATAGCGACCTGATCGGGAATCAGGCGTTGATCGACCAGAAAGCGAACGAAATCAAAATCAGTTTGCGAGGCCGCCGGGAAGCCCACCTCAATCTCCTTGAAGCCGAGCTGGACCAGCATCTCGAACATCCGGCGCTTGCGATCTGCGCCCATTGGCTCAATCAGCGCCTGATTGCCATCGCGCAGATCCACGCTGCACCAGCGCGGCGCTTGAGTTATCACCCGCGACGGCCATTGCCGATCCGGCAAATGAATGGGCGGGAAGGGACGGTATTTACCAGCGGCGTCAACGCGCATGAGAAAATCCTCTGAATGATTCGAAACTTAAGGGGTCGGGGGTCAAACACAGGCGCGGCAGGATTGCCAGCCGCCGGGCCGCCGCCAGGCCCGACGACCGCAACGCAGTCGCAGCCAAGCGATGGAGAACGTGCGCGTGAAAGCAGGTGGGTCAATCTTGGGAAAGATGCGGGGACAGCAGAATCGGCAGGGGTCAGGCATGGGGGCAATCCTCGAAACGGTTTGAATGATGAACGGCGACAACCAACCCCGGCGGCTCCACTCAGGAGGCCGGGCCACTCAGTCGCAGTTCAAACCGTTCGATAGATGGCAAGTTTTTCATAATTTATAAACTAACCCAGCCGGCGATTTCGGGTCAAGCGTCAGTCTGCGGAAGGAAATGGATCAGTCCACGGAAAGCGCGGAAAATCCGGAAAAAATGAGAAGGAAACACCAAAAGTAACAGACGGAGTCCACCGGTTTTCTTCCGCGTCTTATGGGTTTTCCATGGATAATTGCGTTTCCCATCGTAACGAGGAACCTGCCATGTCCGAACACAACTCCCTGCTGCAAACCGTCCGGGTTTGGGATTTGCCAACCCGGTTGTTTCACTGGACTCTGGTGATGCTGATGATCGTGCAATGGCTGACCGCCGAGAGCGATGGCGCAATGCAATATCACGTTTGGGGCGGTTATGCCGTCTTGACGCTCGTGCTGTTCCGGCTGATTTGGGGTTTTGCCGGTAGCGAGACTGCCCGTTTTAGCCACTTCGTGCGTGGGCCAGGCGCGGCGCTGGATTATGTGAAGGCGCTGCTGCGCGGGGAAACGCCGCTGTATCTGGGCCATAATCCCATGGGCGGCTGGTCGATTCTGGCGCTGCTGACCCTGTTGCTGATTCAGGCCGGGACCGGACTGTTCGCTAACGATGACATCGCCTTCGATGGACCGCTGTCCGGCTGGGTTTCCAGGAGCATGAGCAACTGGCTGACCACGGTTCACAAAGTCAACTTCAATCTGCTGCTGCTGGTGATCGCGGTGCATATTTCAGCAGTGCTGTTCTATCTGCTGGTCAAGCGTGAAAATCTGATCCACCCAATGTTGAGCGGGCGCAAACACTTGCCGCCAGAACCGGCCGAGGCGGCGCCGCGCATGGTCAGTCCGTGGCTAGGACTGGCGGCGCTGCTGGTTGCAGCGGGCGCGGTTGGGTTGCTGGTGCGCTGATTGATCCGCCGAAACGAAAAGGTCATGCCGAAGCATGGCCTTTCGCGTGGCTCACCGCTGGTGAGGATGGAGGTCAATCCTTCTTGAATTCCTTGTGACACGCCTTACAGGTTTCAGCCGTCTTGCCGAACTGCGCCTTGATGTCGGCTTCCTTGCCGACTTTGGCGACTTCAGCCAGCTTGGCGGATTCCTGCTGGAAATTGCTCATGGCGGTCTTGAACTTGTCCGGATTGGTCCAAATCTCTGGTTTGGCTTCGGTATCCTTCACCGCATCCGGTCCTGAACCCTTGGCAAAACCCTCCGGAGCCGCCTTGCTCATCATCTCGACATACTGGGCGTGGCGGGCGACGGCGGCGGCGTCAAAGGGAACCTCGCCCTTCATCATTGCGCCAATCGGTTTGAAGTTCCAGCCGATGATCGTATAGACCGACTTGCGATAATCAACCACATCCTGCGGTTTGGGATCGGCGGCCTGGACCGCAGTCAGCACGCTCGCGCCCAGGATTCCACCGGCCAGAACCATTGCCAGTTGCTTGTTCATTAAATGCTCCCCATCATTGCAATTCAGTTGTGATTAAAACGATTCAATTCAAATTGATCATGCCATAGGTTGGCTATTTTACAAGGTCAGGCTGAAATCCGGCTGAACCACGCCAATGTTGGCAAAACTCAGATTAGTCGCCGGATGGCGCCGCCCGCGCCTCGCGCCGCCGCCGGGTTGCGGTCAGATTCAAAACTTCGACCGCCACTGAAAAGGCGATGGCGAAGTACACCGGTGAGGATGGATTGCAGGAAACAGCACGGTTCAAGCGCTAATCAGCTCCCGCAATTCCGCTGTCCGGCGCTCCAGCAATTGCGCGTCGCCGCGAGTTTCCACATTGAGGCGCAACAGCGGTTCGGTATTGGATGAGCGCAAATTAAACCGCCAGTCGCTAAATTCAAGACTGACGCCATCGGTTTGATCCAGCACAGGTTGTGGTTCGGCATACGCGGCGAGAATGGCCCCGATGACTGCTGGCGCATCGCTGACCCGGAAATTGATTTCGCCGCTGCACGGAAACGCCTGTATGCGCTGATCCACCAGCGCCGCCAGCGACTGGCCACTGCGGCTGATGAGTTCAGCGACCAGCAGCCACGGAATCATCCCGCTGTCGCAATAGGCGAAATCGCGGAAGTAGTGATGGGCGCTCATTTCGCCGCCGTAGATCGCATCTTCCTGCCGCATTCGTTCCTTGATAAAGGCATGGCCGGTTTTGCTTTGCACCGGAACGCCGCCCATCGCCCGCACCTGATCAATGGTGTTCCAGGTCAGGCGGGGATCGTGGATGATTTTTGCCCCCGGGCGCCGGGCCAGCAGCGTTTCCGCCAGCAGTCCGACCAGGTAATAACCTTCGATAAAGCGTCCATCGGCGTCGAAGAAGAAGCAGCGATCAAAATCGCCATCCCAGGCCAGCCCCAGATCGGCGGCGTGTTCCCGCACGGCTTGAGCGGTGGCGGCGCGGCATTCCGGCAACAGCGGATTGGGGATGCCGTGGGGAAAGGAGCCATCCGGTTCGTGGTGAATCTTGATGAAGCGAAACGGTAGGTTCGGCTCCAGCAGATCAATAATCAGCCCGGCTCCGCCATTGCCGGCGTTAACTACGATCTTCAACGGTTTTAAGCCGTTGCTGTCGATATAGCCAAGCAAATGCTGGATATAGGCGCTCTTGTCAGGATGCGGGATGAGTTGGCCGCGCCGGGTGATGAGCGGAAATTCGTTCTGCGTCGCCAAGTCGCGGATCGCGAACAGGCCGCTATCGCCGCTGATCGGCTTAGCCTGATCGCGCACCAGCTTCATCCCGTTGTAATCCATTGGATTATGGCTGGCGGTGACCATGATCCCGCCGTCGAGCTGCTGGTGGAACGCGGCGAAATAAATCTCCTCGGCGCCGCATAAGCCAATGTCCACCACATCCGCGCCGCCGTCCCGCAAGCCCTCGGTGACGGCGGCGCTCAGGGTGGGGCTGCTCAAGCGCACATCATGACCGACGGCGACTTGCCGGGGTTGCAACCAGGCGGCATAGGCCCGGCCAATCCGGTAAGCCAGCGTCTCGTTCAATTCATCAGGAAGCCGCCCGCGAATGTCGTAAGCCTTGAAACAGGCCAGCGCCGCGTTCATCAGTTTTCCCGCCCATAGACGTCGTCATAGCGGACGATGTCATCTTCGCTAAGATAGCTGCCGGACTGCACCTCGACGATTTCCAGCGGGATCTTGCCGGGATTTTCCAGCCGGTGGCGAACCCCGACCGGGATGTAGGTGGACTGGTTTTCAGTCAACAGGAAGACGTCTTCGCCGCGGGTGACGCGAGCGGTGCCTCGCACCACCACCCAATGCTCGGCGCGATGATGGTGCATCTGCGAGGACAGCCGGGCCCCCGGCGCGACGGTAATCCGCTTGACCTGAAACCGCTGATCCGCATCGATCAAGTCGTAGCAGCCCCAGGGCCGGTAGACCTTGCGATGGTTGCGGCCTTCCGGGCGCTGACTGGCTTTAAGCTGATCGACCACCGCCTTGACGTCCTGCACCCGATCCTTGTCCGCCACCAGCACGGCGTCGGCGGTTTCGACCACCACCAGGTTATCAATCCCGACCGTCGCCACCAGCCGGGTTCCAGCGTCAACATAGGCGTTGTGGGTATCGACGGCGATCACGTCGCCGCGCAGCAGGTTGCCGGCGCTGTCGCGATTCCCGGCCTCCCACAGCGCTGACCAGGAGCCGACATCGCTCCAGCCGACGGTCAGCGGCATGACCGCCGCCAGCGCGGTTTTCTCCATTACCGCGTAGTCGATGGAATCCTTCGGGCAGGCGGCGAAGGCCTCGCGGCCCAGCCATAGAAAATCCTGATCAGCCCGCCCGGTCGCCAGCGCCGGTTGGCAAGCGGCCAGCATCGCCGGCGCCAGCTGCTCCAGTTCCGCCAGAAACGCCGAGGCGCGGAACATGAACATACCGCTGTTCCAGTAGTAGTCGCCGGAATCCAGATAGCGCTGGGCGGTTGCTGCGTCGGGCTTTTCGACGAAGCGATCCACCGTGCAGATTCCGGCAGTGGAAGCCTCCAGCGGCGGGCCGGCCTTAATGTAGCCGTAGCCGGTTTCCGGCCCAGTCGGGGCGATGCCAAAGGTAATCAGCCGCCCTGCTGCGGCGTAGGCCGCCGCCTGCCGCACCGTTGCGCGGAAGCCTTCGACATCGGCGATGATGTGATCTGCCGGCAGGATCAGCAGGATCGGATCAGCGCCTTCACGCTGGGCGTACAGCGCCGCCACCGCGACCGCCGGCGCGGTGTTGCGCCCGACCGGCTCCAGGATGACCGCCCCCGGCTGGATGCCGACCGCGCGCAACTGCTCGGCAACCATGAATCGATGCTCCTCATTGCACACCACCAGCGGCGCGACGACTTCGCTCAGACCAGCGATTCGCAAGACGGTGTTTTGCAGCAGGGTGTGCTGGTCCGCCAGCGGCAGAAATTGCTTGGGATAGGTTTCACGCGACAGCGGCCACAACCGGGAACCACTGCCGCCGGACAGGATGACGGGAATAATCAAGCGCTTTCTCCTCGGCCAATGGCGTAATAGATCAGACCCGCTTCGCGCAGCTCATCGGGATCGTAAAGATTGCGCCCGTCAAAGAGGACCGGCTGTTTGAGCAATTGGCGAATGGCGGCGAAATCGGGACTACGGAACAAACTCCATTCGGTCATGATGACCAGCGCATCGGCATTCTCCAGCGCGGCCAGCGGTTGTTCGCACAACCGGAAATCAACCCGCTCGCCATACAGCCGCCGCGCCTCGTTCATCGCCGCCGGATCATAGGCTTGCACCGTCGCGCCGGCCTCCCACAAGGCTTCCAGCAAGGTGCGGCTCGGCGCTTCGCGCATATCGTCGGTGCCCGGCTTGAACGCTAACCCCCACACGGCGAAAGTGCGCCCGCGCAGGTCATTGTTAAAATGGCGCTGCATCTTGGCGAACAGCACGGTTTTCTGACGCTGGTTGACCGCTTCCACCGCTTTCAGCAACGCCGCATCGTAATGGACTGAGCGGGCGGTGTATTCCAGCGCCTTGACGTCTTTCGGAAAGCAGCTTCCGCCATAACCGGCGCCCGGATAGATGAAGTGATAGCCGATGCGCGGATCAGCGCCGATGCCAATCCGCACTTTCTCAATATCCGCCCCCAGCCGCTCGGCCAGATTGGCGATCTCGTTCATGAAACTGATTTTGGCGGCCAGGAGAGCGTTGGCCGCGTATTTGGTCAGTTCCGCCGAGCGCACGTCCATTTCGATCAAGCGGTCGCGATTGCGGTTAAAAGGCGCGTACAGCGTCCGCAACAATCGGGCGGCCCGTTCATCGTCGCAGCCGATGATAATCCGGTCCGGGCGCATGAAGTCCGCCACCGCGACGCCTTCCTTGAGAAATTCCGGATTGGAAACCACGGTGAAAGGGAGTTCCAGACCGCGTTCGGCAAGGACGCCAGCGACAGTTTCCCGCACCACATCAGCCGTGCCGACGGGCACGGTGGATTTGTTCACCACCACCCGGTAGCTGTCCAGGTGCTGGCCAATAACGCGGGCGACGGCGCGGACATGCTGCAAATCCGCCGAGCCATCCTCGTCGGGCGGGGTGCCCACCGCAATAAACTGGAACAGGCCATGGGCGACGCCGGCCGCAATATCCGTGGTGAATCGCAATCGGCCGCCGGCGCTGTTGCGGCGAATCACCTCATCCAGACCCGGTTCGTGGATGGGGACCTCGCCACGTTGCAGCAGCGCCACCTTGCGCTCGTCCACATCGACGCACAGCACCTCGTTGCCGACTTCGGCAAAACAGGCCCCGGTGACTAGCCCGACATAGCCGGAGCCAAAAATGGTGATTTTCATCGTCGCGTTGCACTCAGGTTAGGAATAGTGTGTCGATGGGCGTTCGGCGTGGGCGAAACGCGCCAGATAGGCTAATCCGGCGATAGCCCGGCTGCCATACCACGAAGTCATCTCGCCATCGATCAGCCGCAGTTTCTCCGGTGAGCAATGGTAATCATGGGCGAAATTTTCCAGATCGGCGGATTGAAAGCGATAGGGTTCGCTGCTGAACAGAATCAGATCGGCGGCATTTAACTTGGCTTGATCCAGCGTCAATTCCGGATAGCGGCGGGCCGATGCGGCCGGCAGCGTTTTCCACCCCACCAGCGCCAGGGTGCGAGCGATGTAGGTGTCGCGGCTGACGCCCATCCACGGCTTGCGCCAGATCAGATACAGCACCTGCCGACTCGGCCAGACTTCCCGCTGCAATTTCATCAAGGCTTGCTCGAACGTCGTGACCAGCCGTTCCGCTGCTTCGGCGCGATTGAAAATGCCGCCCAGCAACCGATACAGCGGTGGGTTGTCTTCCGGGGCCAAGGGATGAGTCACGATGATCCGCAGTCCGTCCGCCCTCAACCGGTCAGCCAGTTCCCGCGGGTTTTCGTCGATATTGAGAATAACGTGAGTCGGCTGGAGCGCTCGCAACCGGTCATACTTAATCTTCTTAGTGCCGCCGACACTGGGAATAGCCGCGACTGCCGGAGCCGGGTGAATGCAGTAATGGGTGCGGCCCACGAGTTGATCGCCCAGTCCCAGATCAAATAGCAATTCAGTGATGCTGGGCGTCAGCGAGACAATGCGGGCGGGAAAGTCGGCAGGCGGATGATGGACGCCAAGGGCGTCGCTGGGCATATCGATCATCGTATTTGTTCATTCGGATGTTGGTAGGGCGACTGTTTGTTCATTAGCGCTTGAATGCTGCTGGCTATTACCCACTGGATTATCGCGCAATAGGCGATTAGAGCATGAAGAACGGGAGGTCATGCCGCAATATCTGTTGGATGGCATGACGGCAGCGGTTAACCCTGATGCGCGGGCGGACGAGGCGCTGCCGCCCTCCGCCCGAATTGTTGCAATGGCCGGCGTAGCGGAACGCGCCGGCCCATGCGCATTCTTAGCAGTTTCCGCAGAACTTTTGGAGAAACGACCGTCCAGCGTGGTCAATCCCGGTGCAAAACCACATTGCTCTGCATACGCAGCTAAGGATCCCGCGCGTCTGCTGCGAGCGGATCGCTTTCCAAGACCCCAGGCAACCCGTAGCATGATGATCGGGCAACGCCTTTGACCGCAACACGGAGAATCAGCCATGCCGAATCATCAGCAGCGCAGCGCGGGAGCCAATTTCGTCAACCTGTCTGGAGATGACGATGTGTGGAATTTCATGAAAATGGATCTGGATAGCGATGATCTGGAGTTTGGTGATGAAGCCGAAGCGCTGCTCGACGATCTGGCGCATCTGAGTCCTGATTATCCGACGGTGCGGCGGCGGTGGGTGCTGCGGGCCTGGCGGGGGGTGCGCCCGGAGCGGGTCAGGGGCTATTTGCGGCACAACCGCCAGAGCCGGTTGCTCAGCGCGCTCGGCATCAGCCTGCGCGGCGCGGTTGACGCTGCCTTGCAACGACAACTTACCCGACTTGAAGAAGACCGGCGCTCACGCGACCATCGTCCGCCGTTCGGCAACGCCGCCGCCATCGCCGCCGCTCTGGGGCTGGCGCCGCTGGAGCGCGAACTGTTGCTGCTGGTGGCGATGATGCACCTGGATCCCACCCTCTACGCAGCATTCAAACCGCTGGGCGAATTTACCCGCCGGGGAGCCTGCGCCGCGCTGGCCACCATCCTGGGGGTCCGGCCCGATGCGGTGTACCGGGCGCTGCTGCCTAACAGCCTGCTGGCCAACACCGGCCTGATCCGGGTCGATGACAGTCACAGCTACCACCTCAAGGCCAAGCTGGACATTCTCGACCGGTTGCCGCAACTGCTGCTCGGCGAACGGCTGGATACCGCGACCCTGTTTCACCATTACATCGCTCAGGCCCGCGCCTCAACATTAACCGCGAGCGACTTCGCCCACCTGGCCGCTGACTTTGAACTGGCCCGCCGGCTGATCGCCCGGGCGGCGGAAACCGCAACACCCGGCGTCAACATCCTGCTGTATGGCCTGCCCGGTGCGGGCAAGACTGAACTGGCCCTGACTCTGGCTGAAGCGGCCGGGGTAGCGCTGTTCACGGTGCAGGCCAGCGATGAGGATGAAGACCCGCTCGACGCCCGCAAGCGCCTGTCGCGCTACTGCCTGGCCCAGCACCTGCTGGCGCGGCGGCGGCAATGCGCCCTGCTGTTCGACGAAGCCGGCGACACGCTGTCGGAAGGCGGCGAGATTGACCTGCCGCTGTTCATGGCGACCCGCGACAGTGGCGTCAACAAGGCGTGGCTCAATGGGGTGCTGGAGCAGAATCAGGCCCCGGCAATCTGGATCGTCAACCGCATCGACACCATTGACGCGGCGTTCCTGCGGCGGTTTGACCTGCACATTGGTCTGCACATCCCGCCCCGGCCAGTGCGGGAGCGGATTATTCGCCGCCATTTGGGCGAGCTGGCGGTCAGTCCACGCTGGATTGGTCAGTTAGCCGAAAATCCCCACATCAGTCCGGCGCTGGTGCAGAAGGCGGCGCGGCTGGCGCAATTGTTGCCGGATACGTTCGCCGCCCAGGGCGAGGCGCTGTTGAACCAGGTGCTGGACAATGCCCTGATCGCCATCCGCCACGGCGAACTACCGCCGCCGCCGGCTGCCGTGGTGGAAAATTATGATCCGAACCTGATCAATTGCGATTGCGATTTATCCAGTTTGGTGAATGGTTTAACTCAACATGGCCGAGGGCGGATTTGTTTGTATGGCCCGTCCGGGACCGGGAAAAGCGCGTTTGCCGCCTGGCTGGCGCAAACCCTGGATCGGCCATTGCTGCTGAAAACCGCCTCGGATTTGCTCAACCCGCTGGTGGGCGTCACCGAGGAGCGGATCGCCGGCATGTTTCAGGAAGCCCGCCAGGCCGGCGCGGTGCTGCTGATTGACGAGGCCGACTCCTTCCTGCGCGGTCGCCAACACGCCCATCAAAGCTGGGAAGTGACGCAGGTCAACGAGCTGCTGGTGCGGATGGAGCAATTCGACGGCATCCTGCTGTGCGCCACCAACCGGGTCAGCGACCTCGATCCGGCGGTGCGGCGGCGCTTCGACCTCAAGGCCCGGTTCTGGCCGCTGGCCGCCGAACAGTCCGAACAGTGTTTCCGCCGCGCCCTGAGGGAGGCCGGAACCCTGCCGATGGAAGGACTGGCGGAAGAGACGCTGACCCGGTTGTGGGGCTTGGGATCGCTGACTGTGGGCGATTTCGCTACGGTGCGCCGCCGCGCGGCGCTGTTAGGTCAGACATTGACCGCCGAATCGCTGCTGGCGGCGCTGGCGGAAGAGGCGGACTTGCGCCGCCAGATGGATGAGTGAGCGCGCCTGCAACTGCTGCAATCCGTGGTTTATGGTACGATTTGCCGCATCGCAATACCTTATCCTAGCCGTCAGGACGCCCAGCCAGGCGCCCGACTACCAGAACAAAGCACTCCGGGGAACCACCGAATGATCATCTACAACCTTTTTCCCTTGCTGGCCGGCCCGTGCGGAGATTGGGAACCGCACTTCCAACGGGCCGCCGACATGGGTTTTGACTGGGTCTTCGTTAACCCCGTACAAAAACCGGGCTATTCGGGCAGCCTGTATTCCATCGTCGATTATTTCCAGATCAATCCGCTGCTGCTCGATCCGCAGTCCAAGCGGTCCCCGGAGCAACAGATGCAGGCCGCGTTGGCCGCTGCTGAAAAACTGGGCCTCAAGGTGATGGTCGATCTGGTCATCAATCACTGCGCTTTTGACTCCGAACTCATTCGCCAGCACCCGGAATGGTTTGTCCTCGAAAACGGCAGCGTCGCCCATCCGTTCTGCATGGAAGACGGCCACAAGGTGGTCTGGGGCGATCTGGCCAGCTTTAATCATCAGCACACCGCTGATCCGGAAGGGCTGTACCGCTATTTCTACCAGATCATCGAATACCTGTTGAAGCTGGGCTTTAAGGGGTTCCGTTGCGACGCTGCCTATCAACTGCCCGGCCAGACCTGGAGCCGGCTGATCCGCGAGATCCGGCAAAAATACCCCGATACCCTGTTCACCGCCGAAACCCTGGGCTGCACGGCCGATCAGACCAAGCAGACCGCCCAGGCCGGTTTCGATTACGTCTTTAACAGTTCCAAATGGTGGGATTTCAACGGCGCCTGGCTGATGGAGCAGTATCAACTGGTGCGGGAAATCGCCCCGTCCATCAGCTTCCCCGAAAGTCACGACACCGATCGGCTATTCCAGGAAGTCCACGGCAACGAAGCGGCGATGAAACAGCGTTATCTGTTTTCCGCCCTGTTCTCGGCCGGGGTCATGGTTCCCATCGGCTTCGAGTACGGTTTCCGGCGGCGGTTGCATGTCGTCAACACCCGTCCTGGCGACTGGGAACAGCCCAATATCGATCTGTGCGAATTCATCAGCCGGGTTAACGCCGTCAAGCGCCAGCATCCTATTTTCCAGGAGGAGTGCCCAACCAGCATTCTGCCTTACCAGAACCCCAACATTCTGGTGATGTGGAAAGCCTCGACCAAAACCCACGAAGAGGCGCTGGTCATCCTCAACAAGGATCCGTGGAACCACCAGTATTTCTACGCTGAGAACCTGGGTACCTATATCCAGGCCGGCGCACCGCTGATGGACGTATCCCCCGAGTACCCGCTCGAGTACATTCCGCGACCGTTTTCCTACGACTTGCGGCCAGGCCAGGCCTTTGTCATGGTCACCAGCCGCGATCATCTGCCGCACTAGACCTCCAGGGCGCGATTCGGACTTGCCCGGTGAAGGGAGCCGGATTGCTACGCCCGGCATACGAAAATAAGGACGGAACACGTCATGTACATTGTCCAAATTGCTTCTGAATGCGCCCCGGTGGCGAAAGTCGGCGGTCTGGCCGACGTGATTTATGGTCTGAGTCGGGAACTGGAAATTCGCGGCAATGAAGTCCACATCATCCTGCCCAAATACGACTGCATGCGTTATGACCAGATTTGGGGATTGCAAGTCAGCATGCGGGATTTGTGGGTGCCGTGGTACAACGGCGCCATTCATTGCACGGTCTGGTTCGGCTTTGTTCACGGGCGCAAATGCTTTTTCATTGAACCGCATTCGCAGGACAATTTTTTCAATCGCGGCCATTTCTACGGCTTTCAGGATGATGTCAGCCGCTTCGCCTTTTTCAGCAAGGCGGCGCTGGAATTCATGCTCAAGGATAACCGCCGCCCTGACATCATCCACTGCCACGACTGGCAAACTGGGTTGGTGCCGGTGTTGCTGTTTGAGCAGTACGCTCATGCCGGAATGCACTGGCAGCGGGTCTGCTACACCATCCACAATTTCAAGCATCAGGGATTGACCGGCGAATACGCGCTGTGGGCCACCGGATTGACCAATATCGCTCAGTATTTCAACTTTGATCGGCTGCGCGACAACTTCAATCACACCGCCGTTAATCTGATGAAAGGCGGCGTTGTGTACTCAAACTTTGTCACCACCGTCTCGCCAACGCATGCCCACGAGGCGCGGTTTACCGATCAGGGCAGTGGTCTGGGGCCGGTGCTGAACCTGCATCAAAGCAAGTTTGGCGGAGTGCTGAACGGCATTGATTACGATGTTTGGAACCCGGAAGTAGACCCGCACATTCCCAGTCGTTATAGCATTGAAACGCTGGATCAAAAATACGCCAACAAGGACGCGCTGCGGGAACGGTTGTGGCTGAGCAAGGATTTCAAACCGATCATTGCCTATGTCGGACGACTGGACAGTCAGAAGGGCGTTAATCTGATTCATCACGCCATTTTCTACGCGCTCCGCAACAACGCCCAGTTTGTGCTGCTCGGCTCCAGTCCGGAACCGCACACCAACCAGCATTTCTGGAATCTCAAGCGCCATTTGAATGACAATCCGGATTGCCATTTGGAACTGGGTTTTGATGAAGAACTGTCGCATTTGATTTATGCCGGCGCAGACATGATCGTCATGCCCAGCCTGTTTGAACCCTGCGGTCTGACCCAGATGATCGCCTTGAAATATGGCACGGTGCCGATTGTGCGCGAGGTCGGCGGACTCAAGGACACCGTGTTTGACAAGGATTATTCCCACAAGCCGTTTGAGGAACGCAATGGCTATGTTTTTCAGGGCGCTGATCATGCCGGCCTGGAATCAGCCATGCACCGCGCCATTGCCTTGTGGTTTGCCTATCCTGACGATTTCCGCCGATTGATGGTGCACGGCATGACCTGCGACTATTCATGGTGTCGGCCCGGTCAGGATTACCTCAACATCTACGAACACATCCGTTCCAAATAAGCCTTGCCAATTCCAGAGGAGAACGCTTCACCATGAGTCAGCTTCCCGAATACGTCGACGGTCTACCGAACATCTGCGGTTCGGAATCCCTCGTGGAAAAAACCCTGCTCGACCATCGCGACAAGCCGGTTTTTTTGCCCGACAGCCGGATTGATTTCAGCCGGATTCGCGCCGCCTGCGCCATCGCCCTGCACATGCACCAGCCGCTGATTCCGGCAGGCGGCGGGGATTTATCCACTGCCGCAATCATCAGTAATCTCAAGTACATGATGGATAACCAGGGGATTGGCGATAATTACAACGCCCCGGTTTTTCACTGGTGTTACAAGCGGATGGGCGAGTTTCTCCCCCAGCTGATTGACGAAGGCAAGGAACCCCGGGTCATGCTGGAATATTCCGGGACCCTGTTTCATGGTCTGCGGGCGATGGGATTGAATGATGTGTTCGACGCGCTTAAAAACGCCACATGTAATCCTGCTTACCGCCGGGCGGTGGAATGGCTGGGTTGTCCGTGGGGCCATGCGGTCGCGCCGTCCACGCCGACGCAGGATTTCCGGCTGCATGTCAAAGCCTGGCAGCATCATTTCGCCGCTATTTTCGGTTTGGAGGCATTAGCGCGGGTGCGCGGCTTCTCGCCATCGGAAATGGCGTTGCCCAATCACCCTGACATTGCTTATGCCTACATCAAAACGCTGGTGGATTGCGGTTATCAGTGGCTGCTGGTGCAGGAGCACACGGTTGAGCGCCCGGAAAATGGCTGGGGACCGGAGAAAAAGCATCTGCCGCACCGGCTGGTTTGCACTAATTCCAAAGGCGAAACGGTCAGCATCATCGCCATTATCAAAACTCAGGGCAGCGATACCAAACTGGTCGCGCAAATGCAGCCCTATTACGAGGCCAAGAGCCTGTCACGCTGGGAACTGGCCGGGAAATCCGTCCCGCCGCTGGTCACACAGGTGGCTGACGGTGAGAATGGCGGGGTCATGATGAATGAATTTCCCGGCAAGTTCTTTGACTCGGTGCGCGAATCGGCAGGATCGGATACGCCCTTCATGAACGCCACCGAATATCTGGAACATCTGTTCGCATCAGGGGTGAAAGAGGCTGATTTGCCGACGCTGCAACCGTTATTCCAAAAGCGGATCTGGGATCGGTTTGAGCCGGGCGATGGCCCGGAAAAACTGGAGCAGGTCATTGCCGAATTGAAAAAGGAAGACGGGCGGTTTCACATGGAAGGCGGCAGTTGGACTAATGACATTTCCTGGGTGCAGGGTTATGACAACGTGCTTGGCCCGATGGAAAAAGCCAGTGCGGTCTTTTACGAAAAAGTCTTGAAGCCTGGCGTCGCATCGAGCGATCCGCGCTATCGCAATGCATTGTTTCACCTGATGAGTTCACAAACCAGTTGCTATCGGTATTGGGGACAAGGTTTGTGGACTGATTATGGCCGCGAGATTTGCCGACGGGCCAGCGACATTGCTGAAACCGGTTTTTAGTCGTTTGAGCCACCATCCAGGTTTCCGATATTCTCATTGATTCCCATTAATAAATAATCAGGGCGGCAGTCAGGGCGGGGCGATTTCCGCTCTGCCCGTCGAATTTGCCACAGGAGGCTGAATCATGGCGGACACCCTTTATCATGCGCTGGTGCTGAACCTGCATCAGCCCCACGGCAATCTTGAGCATCTGATCGCCCATAATGAGTGGGAAGCGCGGGAAATCCTGTTTGCGATGGACCGGATTCCCCGGGCGCTGGCGGATTATCAGGACATTGGTCGGGTGCATCTGGCGCTGTCCGGGACCCTGCTGGAAGCCCTGACCAGTGCGGAATTTCAGAGTCGGGCCTATGGCATGGTGGATTGCGGGGCGTTGCTCTGGCAATTACGCAATACCCAGGTCATTGACTTGCTCGGCACCGCTTATTACCACCCGGTCATGCCGCTGATTCCGCCGGCGGACTGGGAAGCGCATCTGGAGCGGTGGCGAGGCATGGCCCGGCGCCAGTTTTACCACAGTGATTTTCAGGGGTTCTGGCCCCCGGAAATGGGCTTCTGCATGGAAATGATCCCGTTGCTGCGGCGCAGTGGTTACCGATTTGTCCTGGTGGACTGCGAGCATGTCCAACCGGTGACGCCAATGCGTTGGGAACAACTGCGCTATCAGCCACACATCGCCCGCTTTGGCGGAGAAGAGATCATCGTCATTGTCCGTGACCGCGATCTCTCGAATGCCCAGGAATCGGGGATGGAATTTGCGTGGTTCGACCGGGAAGTACGGGAGCGCACCAAGACCTGCGACTTTCCGGCGCTGGTGACGACTTGCAGCGACGGTCAGAACGGCGGCTGGTTCCGCAACGCCACGCCGGGCAGCAATTTCTGGGATGTGTTCTACAAGCCCTTGATGGAAAAAGCGCGGGGTGGCGACAATGCGGTCCAGCCGGCTTTTATCAAGGACTATCTGAACCAGTTTGGCGCGACGGGTGAAGTCACGGTTGGTCCGGGGGCGTGGAACACTGGCTGGCACAACGGCCACGACTTCGTGCAGTGGTCCGGCTCGGCGGCGCAGAAAGACGCGCTGACCCGGGTGGGTGAAGTCAGCCAGGCGGTGCAAGGTTCACTCCGTAACGCTGCCCATCTGGGCTCGCGCAACCCGGAACTGCTGGGGTTGCTGGAAGAAGCGCGGTGGCGGGTGTTGAGGGCGGAAACCAGTTGCCATTTCTTCTGGGGCGATGCCTGGGTGATGCGCTGTCATGCCGATCTCGATCAAGCCTGCGAGTGTCTGGAGCGGGCCAACGCCTGTTTCACCTGAAGTGAGTGGTTAGCAGCGCCCACGCTACTCGCTAAATCTTCAAAGCATTTTCTGAATCGTCTCGCGCAATTTCGACATATCCAGCAAGCCGAGCCGGTATTGCACAATCCCGCCTTCTGGCGAAATCAGTACGGTGGTGGGCGTCAACTGGACATTATCAAATGCGCGGGCGATCTGCGCTTGCGCATCCAGCACCACCGGGTAGGGAAGCTGCCGTTGCTTGACCATCGCTCGCACTTGCTCGGGCGGGTCGTAGCTCATCGCCACGCCGATCATTTGCAGGCCCTTCGGATTCAGGTCCCGGTAAAGCTCAGCCAGATGCGGCATTTCCTCAATGCAGGACGGGCAGGTAGTGGCCCAGAACGTGACCAAAACCGGTTTGCCGCGCAATTGTTGCAAGGTCAGGGTGCGGCCATCGAGGGTTTGCCCCACCAGCGGTGGCGCAGGACGCAGACCGGTCGGCATAAACCAGCTCGCGGCAAAGGCCAGCACCACCACCAGCGCCAGGCCGGCGACGAGGGTTTCTTTGTTCAGTTTCATGAGTCAATCTCCAGCAGGGAGTTAATGCAGTGGCGGAAATCGTCGGTTTTGCACGATAGAACCAACGCTTTATCATGTCCGCTTTCCAAGCTTATCCCTAATCTCTCTATCAGAGGCAAGGGGCGTTCAGAGTGCAGGCGCACACGGGTTTAAAGCCATGATCAAGGCAGGCATTGTCGGCGGGACCGGTTATACCGGGGTAGAATTATTACGGTTGTTGGCGGCCCATCCGGCGGCGGAACTGACCGTCATCACCTCACGCGGCGAAAAGGGTCTCCCGGTCAGTCAACTGTTTCCCAACCTGCGCGGGCGGGTTGATTTATGTTTTATCGAACCGGACGATGCAGCGCTGAGCCGTTGTGACGTGGTGTTTTTCGCCACACCCAACGGCACGGCCATGAAAAGTGCGTTGGCGCTGCTGGAAGCCGGGGTCAAGGTCATTGATCTGGCCGCTGATTTTCGGCTGAAAACGGCTGCCGAGTGGGAGCAATGGTACGGAATGCCGCACGCCTGCCCGGAGCTGTTGACGGAAGCGGTGTATGGCCTGCCGGAAGTCAACCGCGAGACCATTCGCCGCGCCCGGCTGATTGCTAACCCCGGTTGTTACCCGACTGCGGTGCAGCTCGGTTTTCTGCCGCTGCTGGAGGCGGGCGTGATTGATGCGCACTCGCTGATTGCTGACGCCAAATCCGGGGTCAGTGGGGCTGGGCGCAAAGCTGAGGTCGGCATTCTGTTCAGCGAAGCCAGCGACAACTTCCGGGCCTACAACGTGGCCGCGCATCGCCACCTGCCGGAAATCCGGCAAGGCTTGACGGCGGCGACCGGCCAGCCGGTAGATCTGGTGTTTACCCCACATTTAACGCCGATCATTCGTGGGATTCACGCGACGCTGTATGCAACCCTGACCGATCCAGCCGCCGACTTGCAGGCGATTTTTGAACGACGTTATGCCGCTGAACCGTTCGTGGATGTTTTGCCGCCCAAGTCGCATCCCGAAACCCGCAGTGTGCGCGGCTCAAATCAATGTCGGCTGGCGGTGCATCGCCCGCAAAACGGCAAGACCGTGGTGGTGCTGTCGGTGATTGATAATCTGGTCAAAGGCGCGGCGGGTCAGGCGGTGCAGAATATGAACCTGCTGTTTGGGCTGCCGGAAACAGCCGGGTTGGAAAGCATCGGCCTGTTGCCATAGCCGCTGCTTTTAACCTGTCGCCTACGGCAAACCCGGTGCGCCCGGAAAGATTAAAGGCTCAAGCCGGGCCTTTAAACCCTGCCTAAAGCCTCAGCAACGCCAGGGTCTCAACATGCCGGGTTTGTGGAAAAAAATCGTAGGGAATCAGCGCTTCGACGATATAACCGGCCATGGTGAACGCCTGCAAATTCCGGCTGAGCGTCCCGGCGCTGCATGACAGATAAGCCAGCCGACCAGGCCGGAACTCGTGCGCCGCCCAAGCCAGCACCGCTGGCTCCAAGCCAGTGCGCGGCGGATTGACATACAGCAACCGGGTTCCCGTCGCCGGCGTCCAGTCCCGCAACTGCGGAATCCGCTCGGCGCACTTGCCGCGCAAGATCACCGCATCCGGCGCGTTCAACCGGGCGCATTCCACCGCCTCGCCGCTTAGTTCCACCCCGATCACCCGCGCGCCGCGCCGGGTCCAGCGGATCAATGTCGCCCCGATTCCACAGTAGAGATCGGCGATGCTGTGCCCCGGTTCTGGCGCAAGGAATGCCTCCGCCGCCTCCAGCGCCTGTTGGTACAGGGCGGGAATCTGCTGCTGAAAAGCGGTCGGGCCATAGCGCAGTCCGAATTCATCCCGCGAACGCGGTTGTCCCCACAATAGCATCCAGCCATTACGGGCGAATAGCCGTCGACCGGCGGCCGGATGGCAGTGCAACCACAAGCCGCTCAGCTCGCTGGTCGCGAGTTGGGCCTGCCGCGCCTGGTCCAGCCAGTTCAGATCAGGAACGTGAGCCATTTTCACTATCAGCGTCGCTTGCGCTCCGGACTGAACGAAAAAGGCCAGTGGAAATTTCACGCCTGCTGGCAAAGTTCGCATCAACCAGCGAGTCAGGGTCCGCACCGGTTCGGCGTGCACCGGACAGTCGGGGATCGGGATCAACTCGTCGCGTCGCCACAGGCCAAAATTCCAGCCATGCCTTTCATCCCATTGAGTTGACAGGCAAATCTTGCGCCGGTAACTCCAGCGGGCGGCGCCGGTGATGTGCTGGATGGGCGACAACCGCTCTGCCCAGGGCGCAAGTTGTCGCCGCAGCCAATCCATTTTTTGCGTCTCGCTGGCGACGGCGCTTAACATGCGATGGGTGCAGCCCGGACAGCGCGGTTCGCAACCGGCAGGCAGGTTCATGAGCGTCTCATGCAGCGGGATGAAAGGGGAGGGCAATGGTCAGCAGCTATCTGATTTGCGATGGGTGCGGGCAGTTTGGGCCGCCCGCCGGTTTTCTGAGCCAGGACGGTCTGCGGCTCTGTTATCAATGCTGGTTTGAGGCGCAGCGAAGCGAGATCCTGCTTGCGCCTGAACCATCCCCCGGGACTGAACCCGGCCCCACTGATCCGGCGCCGGCAGAACGGCCTGAACCGGATCGATGAGGCGCTGACGGGGCTGGGTTTCAATCCTGCAGGAGTTCGGAACTGGCGCGATAGGCTTCGGCCAGAGCGGTCAGGTAGGCCTGGTTGACCTGCTCGGCGTCCAGACCCGACTCTTTCAGCATCGCCCAGTCGCACTGCTCGTAAGCCAAGGCGCAGGCCAGAATCCGACCCAGCGTTCCTTCATGCCGCAGCAGCGCCGCATTAATCTCCTCTTCCAGCGGCAACGTCGCCAGCACTTCCGGCATCGGCGCTTGCGCCACCAGATCCAGCACCGACAACAGCCCGACCATGAAATTGCTGTCGCGCTGTTTGAGTCCCAACTGTTGTAGGCGGGGCTGGGAAAAATGGCGTCCCTGAAAATAATTGAAGCCGATGCGCTGGCATGCTTCGAGGATGTGCTGGTCACCGATGCTGCTGGCGATGACCGCCAGTTCACGCTGCTGAAGCTGCGCCACCATCAGCAGCGCCGCCGACTCCGGGAGAGTGGCGATATTCAGTCGCACATAATCGGAAACGTCTCCGCTCTCAATCGGATGGTAAGACAGCTGGTAATCTTCGACACGAAAAGCCGGATCGTAAATCGGCTGGCGGCTCAGGTAGATTTCCTTCATAACCGATCACCGTATTGGGCTATGAACAAGCAGAGTTAGCGTCCTTTATGGCGTGATGAAGGATCGCCATTTGATTGTAGCGATCCTTCATCTGGAGTATGACCCAATTTGGAATACCGCGAGGGGTAGCCGCGCCGCCGGCGATGCTGGTGAGGCAAACCATTCCAGGCAATCACGGGCGCGCTGATCGATCGGGACTCTGCCTGGAAGGGGCCGATTCGCAATACAGCGCCGGGTTGGGCGCTGCGGCGGGTTCGGTGGGCGAGGGCGCGGCTTTGCCGAGTCCCCATTGCGATAGCAGCATCCCGGCAAACATCAGCGCGCACCCCGCCAACCCCCGCCCCGACAGGACTTCATTGAGCCACCACCAACCACCCAGCGCCGCAAATACCGTTTCCAGACTGAGAATGATCGCCGCATGGCTTGGCGGGGCGTCGCGCTGGGCGATCACTTGCAGGGTATAGGCGACCCCGACCGACAGCAGGCCGCCGTAGAGAATCGGCAGCGCCGCGCCTTCTAATCCGCTCACCGTGATCGGCTCCATTGCGACTGCGGTCGCCAGACTCAGCCCCGCGCAAACCACAAATTGCAGGCTCGCCAGCAACACCGGTTCGATGTGTCGCCCGGACAGCCAGCCGATGACCAGCACATGAGCCGCCCAGAACAAGGCGCCGATCAGCACCAGTCCGTCGCCCTCGGCCAGGCTCAGATCATCAGTCATGGTCAGCAGATAGAGGCCGGCAACGGCGCATCCCGCGCCGACCCAGGTGCTCCACGGGGTATGATGACCCCACAGCAGGCCCAGCAACGGCACGATGACCACGTACAAGCCAGTGATAAACCCAGCTTTGCCCGCCGTGGTGTAGACGATTCCCACTTGCTGCAACGAAGCGCCGGCGAACAAAATCAGGCCGGCCAGCAGCCCGCCCGCCAAAATCGGGCGCCAGTCGCGGGAACTGACCGGCGGGATCAAGCGCCGGTTGATCCAGAGCAGCGGCAGCAAGGCCAGTGCGCCCAGCACGAACCGGACGCCGTTGTAGGTAAAGGGGCCAACGTGTTCCATGCCGACCCGTTGGGCGACAAAGGCAAGGCCCCAGATCGCCGCCGCCAGCGCCAGCAGCAGTTCCGCTTTCAAGGTCTTGGAATTCAACATTCTGGATGTTTCAAGAGTGGGCGAGGCTCGTGGCGGGAATTGGGCGACGGGTGATGGGAAAAGCGGGGCATGATACCGGACTGGCGCTGGCCCGGTATGGCGTTTTCAAGAATTACCCCTGGTTCCGGC
>JAJHPN010000214.1 GCA_020890855.1 Candidatus Contendibacter sp.
AGGATCAAATCGGCGATCCAACTGAAAACCACCGTTGAGGATTCCTGGAGCGATTTGAACAGACCGCCGGCCAGATCGCCGATTTCCTGGGCGTAATTCAGCAACTGGGTTCGCAAACTGGCCAGATTGAACAGCTCCGGATCAGCGCCAAACGTATCGTGCAACCAGGGCACAATGCTGGTTTGCAGCCAGTCGAGGTAGGTCGGGAAGCGCTGCATCAATCCCCGAAATTGATGCGCCGACATGGGAATCAGCAGCAGCATCAACAGCAGCAGGCCCAGAATGATCACGCCAAACACCAGGGTCACCGCCCAGGATCGGGAAATCTTGCGGGCTTCGAGCCGGTCAATCAGCGGATCGCCCAAATAGGCCAGCAGGACGGCGAACAGGAATGGGGTCAGCACGGGGGCCAGCAGGTATAACCCGCCAATGGCGACCACACCGAACATCAGCCAAAACCGGGTTTGCGATTTGCGAAGCATTGCGGCTCATCCTTATCACAGTCGATGAGAAACAGTCGGCGAGAAAATGCAGGCCGATAGATTTGAAACCAGCCCTGCCCGTTAGCATCAGCTACTGTAATATAATTCGCAGTTATAGAACCTATGAACTCGCCCGCCATGCCGGCGTGGATCTCCGGCCCACAGGTACTCCGGCTTATGCCAGCGACAGACCCCAAACCTGACTGTGTAACCCGCCAAGGATTACCCTGATGACCTGTCATCGCTTTCTGGCGCTGATCGTCGAGCAATCCCGCGCAGTCCTGATGGAGAACGTGCATCCATGAAGGAAATCTTTTTTGCCCGGCAACCGATCTACGACCAAAAGCTGCGGATCGTGGGTTATGAACTGTTTTACCGGCACGCCGAAGGGGACACCACCGCCCAATTTCTGGACGCAGAAGTCGCAACCTCCCAGATGGTTCTCAATACGGTGAGCGAGGTGGGGCTGGATCGCATCGTTGGCGAACACAAGGCGTTCATCAATGTCGCTCGCGATTTCGTACTGGGCGGCTATCTGGCCGGCTTTGCATTGCCGCAACTGGTGTTCGAGATTGCAGCCGACATCGTGGTGGACGAGCCGTTGCTGCATGCCCTGCGTGGCTTGTATCAACAAGGCTACAGCTTCGTTCTCGACGACTATGAGGATAATGAAGCCTACCGGGCGCTGCTGGAAATCGCCGATTACGTCAAGATCGATATGCTGACCACCCCGATGGAGGAGGTGCAGCGTTTGATCCCGCTCTTGCGTCGGCATAAGGTCGCCTTGATGGCGGAGCGCATCGAAACCCCATCAATCCAGGAACTGTGCCAGTCGCTCAAGTTTGATTATTTCCAGGGCTACCACTTTTCCCAACCGAAATTGCTCAAATTCAAAAGTGTGCCCACCAATCAGTTGGCGGTGCTGCAACTGATCAGCAAGCTGCATAACCCCAATGTAGAAATCAAGGATCTGGAAGCGATCATCAGCCAGGATGTCGCCCTGACCTACAAACTGCTGCGCTACATCAATTCCGCCTACTTCAACCTGTCCCGGCGGATTGAATCAATCCAGCGGGCCGTAGTGCTGCTGGGCATCCGGAACATTCGATCCTGGGCGACGCTGATTTCGTTCGCCAATGTGGATGATCATCGCAGCGATTTGATCACGGTCGCCCTGGAGCGAGCCAAGATGTGCGAGTTGCTGGCCGAGGCCACCGGTTTTAAACAGAAGGAAACCGGATTCACCATTGGCTTGCTGTCGGTGCTGGACGCGATGGCTCAGGCGCCGATGGACGTGATTCTGGCCTCTCTGCCGCTTGATGACGAAATCAACCAGGCCCTATTGCGACATGAAGGGCCGTTGGGGCGGATTTTGGCCTGCACCCTGGCGTATGAGCGCTGCGACTGGGAGTCGCTGGATACTCTGGGACTGGATCCGAGCCAGATCAATGACGCTTATCTGACCGCGCTGGCGGAGGCCTACCGCGTCACCTACGAACTGCTCAAGGGGTAGGCGCAGGTTGATCAGGAATCCCGCCGGAGATTGACGCGCCGCCGGGTCCAGGCTCGCTGGCCCCACTGCCGGACATAGGCCGCGCCGCTCCAGACCGTGGTGAGCGCTGTCAGGTAGATTAACCCGTTGATCAGCCAGCCGGGCAGGTAAATCACCCCGTGGTGAACGATCACCGTCAGCGTCAGCAGCAGTTGCAGCAGGGTGTTAAGCTTGCTGACCGGCAGCGGCGCCGCTTCAAACCGCTCAATCAGTACATGGTAACTGATCGCGCCGCCGACGATGACGACATCCCGCACCACCACCAACGCCACCAGCCAGCGCGGTAATTCATTCAGCCAGCCCAGCGCCAGCATCGCCCCCAGCAATAGCAGTTTGTCGGCCAACGGGTCCAGCAGACCGCCCAGTTCGCTGGTCCAGCCAAAATACTTGGCCAGAAACCCATCGAGCGCATCGGAAACGCCGGCAATGATGAACAGCAATAGGGCCGATCCGTAGCATTCTTCCAGCAGCAGCCACAGGAACGGCCCGACCAGCAGAATCCGCAGGCCGGTGATGAGATTGGGGATATGACGGGCTTTCAGGCGCATGGGCGTTAGGTCGTCAGCACGGTTCTTGATGGATAGACTGGAGTTTCGACAATGGCGGCGAAGTTTGACCGCTGGATTAACATATTTAATGGAACGCATCCAAACCAGCACAGGAGAATAGATCAATGGCCGAATCTCATAGCACCCCCTTGGTTCAGGCGTACCGGCGGATGATGGAGCGGTTAAAAGAACGCCTGGAAGAACTGGAGCAGGCCGAACAGGCGGCGTTTCCACAACTGAGCGCCAGCATCGAACATGTAGCGGAAAAAGCGGTGGAACTGGGCGAACTGACCCGCGAGGAAGCCCGGTTGATCGGCGGCTATCTCCAGCGCGATCTGGAAGACGCCGGTCAGCATCTGGCCACGACCGGGCGCGATTTGAGCGCCTGGCTGCGGTTTGATCTGGAACTGCTGGAGGAGCGGTTGCTGGATTTCTTCCAGCGTGGCGTCGATCAATCGCGGCTGGATTGGCTGGCCTTTGAATCTTTTCCGGAAACGGAACCGGTGCGCTACCAGTGCGGCGAGATTACCGGGCCTGGAACCCTGCAATGCGAAGCGTGCGGCGAGCCATTGATCTTCCATGCGCCCTCCGCGATTAAACCTTGTGTGGCTTGCGGGAGAACCGTGTTTCTGCGCGTCACCGAGGAATAATGCGCCGGATTCGCCGCTCTCCCAAACCGGTGGCAGTGAATGGACTCCTGCAAAAAACTCGTTTCTTTTGTTTAAACCGGTCATCCATTGCCGATTCAGATCGAATTTATATGCAAAATTTTGAATAATCTGGCTATTTTATGAAAGTTAGGGTGTTTATTCTAATTTTTGCGGTTAGGTTTTCAGTATGGCGCGACTTGCCAATAACTCGTTGAAATCCAAACGCAACCAAAGGATTACGCCCATGCCCAGCTACACCGCCCCCGTCCGCGACATGCAGTTCATTCTGAACGAATTGCTCAAGATCGACCGCTACAACGATGTTCTGGCCGGTTTCGCCGAGGCGACCCCGGACACCATCGCCGCGATTCTGGAAGGCGCCGCCCAACTCAGCCAGGAAGTGCTGCAACCACTGAATCGGGTGGGCGATCGTGAAGGCTGCCGGCTGGAAAACGGCAAGGTGACGACGCCTGCCGGGTTCAAGGAGGCTTATCACGCGGTTGCTGAGGGTGGCTGGACCGGCCTAATCGGCGCGCCCGAGCATGGCGGCCAGGGCTTGCCCTATGTGCTGGGGCTGGCGGTCAGCGAAATGATGGCCTCGGCCAACATGGCCTTCACCATGTATCCCGGCCTGACCAGTGGCGCAATGGAAGCGATTGAAATCGGTGGGACCGCTGTTCAGAAGGCGCTCTATCTGCCCAAGATGGTCAGCGGTCAATGGACTGGCACCATGAACCTGACCGAGCCGCATTGCGGCACTGACCTTGGCCTGCTGCGCACCAAGGCCGAACCGCAGGCCGATGGCAGCTACCGGATCACCGGGACCAAGATTTTCATTTCCGCCGGCGAGCATGATCTGGCCGAGAACATCATTCATCTGGTGCTCGCGAAGATTCCCGGCGGTCCGGACGGGGTCAAGGGCATTTCGCTGTTCATCGTCCCCAAATTCTTAGTTAATCCCGACGCCAGCCTCGGCGACCGCAATGCGGTGAGTTGCGGGGCGCTGGAAGAGAAGATGGGCATTCACGGCAACTCAACTTGTGTGATGAACTATGACGGCGCAGTCGGTTATCTGATTGGCGAGGCGCACAAGGGCCTGCGCACCATGTTCATCATGATGAACGCGGCCCGACTGGGGGTGGCGGTGCAAGGCTTGAGTCAGGCCGAAGTCGCTTATCAAAACGCGGTGGCCTACTGCAAGGATCGGGTGCAGGGCCGGTCGCTGCGCGGCGCCAAATTCCCCGATCTGCCTGCCGATCCGATCATCGTCCATCCCGACATCCGGCGGATGCTGATGACGATCCGGGTGTTCCAGGAAGGGGCGCGGTCGCTGGCTTACTGGGCCGGCTTGCAGGTGGACATCATCCGCAAGCACCCCGACCCGGAGACCCGGCGCAAGGCCGAGGATTTGCTGAGCCTGCTAACCCCGGTGATGAAAGCCTATTTCACCGACATGGGCTTCACCTCCGCCAATCTGGCGCTGCAATGCTTTGGCGGTCATGGCTATATCGCCGAATGGGGGATGGAGCAATTTGTGCGCGATGCCCGCATCACCCAGATTTACGAAGGGGCTAACGGCATTCAGGCGCTGGATCTGATCGGGCGTAAATTGCCGGCGAACAAGGGTCGGGCCATTCAGCTCTTTTTCGCGGTAGTCGGCGGATTCTGCGAGAAATACGAGGATAACGCCGCGCTGTCGCCCTTTGTCAAACCGCTGACTGAGGCGCTGGAGCGGTTGGTCGAAGCCACCCAATGGCTGATGCAGCACGCCATTTCCAATCCCGACAACGGCGGCGCGGCGTCGATGGATTATCTGTACATGATGGCGCTGGTGACGCTGGGCTATCAGTGGGCGCAGACCGCCCGCATTTGCGAAAACCAGCTGTCCAATCCCGACGACGATAGCTTCGACCGGCAGTTTTATCAGAACAAGCTGGTCTGCGCCGAGTTCTTCATGGAAAAGGTGCTGCCGGAAACGATGGCCCATTTAGCCAAGATTCAGGCCGGGGCCGATGCGCTGATGACCCTGAAAGCCGAGGCGTTCTGAGCGG
>JAJHPN010000414.1 GCA_020890855.1 Candidatus Contendibacter sp.
ATCAGACGTTCCCAACATGGCGAACACTTCGCCACCGATGTATTCATGGCGATCCGGCTGGTGATTTTCCCATTCCAGATAGTCATCGTAGGTCAAAGCGAGACGGGCTGCGGGATAGGACATACCGGCGGTCTCCTGAGCATTCAAGTCTGGGTTGGCAAGCGGATCAGCTTTCCTGGTCAGACTATCGCGTAGGTTCTGAAAGATAAAGATCATCGGCTGGATTACACTGGATTCCTTTTAAATTGGCCTGAGTAGAGATCGCATCGTGCTGTATTACATCCATGACTACCGCCGTCGCCTCGATGATCTGCGCCGAATTGCCGGGGCGGATAACGAAGGCGTCTTGTCGCCCGCTTTTGCTGGATTGCTGGAGGATTATGGGCGGGAGCATCAGTTGATTCTGGCGCGGGAATGGCCGTTTCGGGGGCGAGACGGGACGATGCTCCGGGCCGATGGGGTGTCGCTGGATCGATTGCGGCTGGCGCATGGCTGGTGGGAGGCCAAGGACGCCAAGGATCACTTGGATCGGGAGATCGAGGCCAAGCTGCGCAAGGGCTATCCGAGCGACAACATTCTGTTCGAGGATACGGTGCAGGCGGTGTTGTTGCAGAACGGTCAGGAAGTCCAGCGGGTCCTGTTGGCGAACGAACGAAACCGTGATTGATCTGCTGATGCGCGTCTGTCGGGTCAGTGTTGAAACCATGCAGATCATCGCCGCCATGAACGGGGCGCAACGGTAAAAGGACATTCGGAGATACCCCATGCAATTTCCCTACGGTATTGCTGATTTCAGAAAAATCCGCCAGCAAGTTTATTTCTACCAGGATCGGACGGACCGGATTCACGCCATAGAAAATATGGGCGATCAGCTCCTGTTATTACGTCCGCGCCGGTTTGGTAAAAGTCTGTGGCTATCCACTCTGGATAACTATTACAGTATTGATCAAGCTGATCAATTTGACGCCCTGTTTGGCGATCTGGCGATTTGGCGCAATCCGACTGAACGACATAATCAGTATTTCGTTCTGCGCTGGAATTTTTCCGAAGTTGCGGCAACCGGGACTGCGGATCAAATCGGCCAGGCATTGCATCGGCATATCAACGCCTGTGTGGATCGTTTCAACCAGCGTTACGCGCTCTGGTTCCCCGATCCGATTACTATAATTCCCGGCGATGGCGTGGCGACTTTTCACTATCTGACTTCCGCCGTAGCCGCGACCGGCCACCCGCTCTATCTACTGATTGACGAATACGACAATTTCGCCAATGAACTGATGCCGCGTGGGCATCGGGCCATTGATGAAGACCATTACCGGGCGCTGGTGCATGGCGAAGGATTGCTGAAAACCGTGTTCAAATCCGTGAAAAGCGCGTCTGAAGAGGGCCGGCTGGATCGGGTCTTTATTACCGGAGTTTCGCCGGTGGTGCTAGCGGACCTCTCCAGCGGTTATAACGTCGTGGAACTGATCGGCCATCTTCCGGCGGTCGCCGATTTATGCGGGTTCACGACGGATGAAATACGCGGCGTTCTTGAGCAACTGGGCAGTTTCCACGGCTGGGACGCCGCCCGGCAGGATGAAGCTCTTGACACCATGCAGCGCTTTTATAACGGCTATCAATTCAACGAGGACGACGCCCACCGCATTTATAATCCAACTCTGGCGTTGTATTTTTTCAAGGCGCTATATGAGACCGGACAGCCGCCGCGCAACTTGCTGGATGTGAATCTGGCGATGGATCGCAACCGGATTGAATACATCGCCAGTCTGCCGCATGGCGACAGCGTGATCGCCGCTGCATTGAATGACGCCGAGCCGCTGACCGTACAGTTGCTGGCGGATCGCTTTGGCGTCAAGGACATGCTGGAGGCGACCAAGGATCAGGCGTTCATGACCTCGCTGTTGTACTACCTCGGTGCGCTGACCCTGGCCGGACGGGATGACTTTGGCGAGTTGCGCCTGGTGATTCCCAATCTGGTGATTCGCCGGCTCTACATCGACCGGATTCGCGATGCGCTGATCAGCAGCTATGACGATCAACAACTCCGGCAGCGGGCGACCCAGCAGTTCTACCGCAGCGGCGATCTCGCGCCGCTGGCCGAGTTCATCGAAACCCGCTATCTGCCGGTGTTCGATAACCGCGATTTGCGCTGGAACAATGAATTGGTCGTGAAAACCGCCTTCCTGGTTACGTTGTTCTCGGATGCCTTCTACATCATGGATTCCGAGGAGGCCATCGCCAGAGGCTACGCCGATTTATCAATGATCCTGCGGCCCGACATGCGGCAATACCGGCTGCTGGATCATCTGCTGGAATTCAAAACGATCTCGGCCAAGGACCTGGGGCTGAACGCCGCCCAACTGGCTGACGCCTCCCGCGAGACTCTGGCGGCGCATCCCAAAGTGCAGGAGAAGCTGGTCGAAGCCCGCCAGCAACTGAACCGTTACGCCGCTGCCTTGCAGGAGAAATACGGCGCCCGGCTCCGGCTCCAGACCCATGCCGTGGTCTGCATCGACCTGGTCCGGCTGGTGTGGGGGAACAACGGGGTCAGGTCTTGCCTTTTGCGTGAGGAATGAATCGCATCAAGCGAGACGCACCTCAAGACCTAATTGGTGCGGTTCGCAGACTCACCGCATCCTACAGGAACCGCAGCAGGTTACGATCGGCGATCTGGCTAGTGTTGCGAAGCTTGTCACCCCTTCTTCAAAAACTCTTCCGCCTCAATACCCGCCTGTCTGATGATGGCGTGAAGCGTACCTTCGGGCATATCGCCGGGATGGTTGGGAATCGTGGTGTAGCGGTTGGTGGCGGGGTTGAACCAGATTTCATGGCTGCCCGCCGCCTGGCGGTCAAACTCAAAACCTAACTGTTTTAGCCGCCTGACGATCTCGCGGTAACGAAAACCTGTCAGCCGCCCCATTCAGCTACTTACCACCAGTAGATAATCGAAAGAATCCCCCGTTTCCCTGAGTTTGGCCGGCACCTGGCGTTCGGCCTGGGCCTCCAGCAATTTCTTAGCCACGTCGCGGGCGATTTCCAGGGTTTCGGTGACGGTGCGACCTTGGGCCACCAATCCCGGAATGTCGTCTGATATCGCCAGGTAGACGCCTTCTGGCAGGTACTCGATGTGTAAATTAACGATTTGTTCCATAGCTCACCTCGCAATGGGGTCAGGTCTTGTTTTTTGCTATAGGCCGCGATAATTTTACTCTATATTCAAACGCTTACGAAGCGTAATTTGCCGACACTCCATATCATATCACCATCCCGCGACGATAAACGGGAAGCTATTTTTCTGGATAATGCGGATAGACGCCTGCTTCTCGATATGATGTCGACGGGTGGTGCAGGATTGCAACAGGGTCGTGCATGCTTATTGTCTGGTACAGCAACGGCTGGCAAAAGACAAGACCTGACCCCGTTCTCACCGGTTGGGCCGCCCCGGCGGCCCGCGATGCCGGCCCGCCGCGAAGCGTCCCAACCCTGATTTTTCGGCGAATCCTGCAATACTGAAAAGCATTGTTCATCACTTGCTATCCAGCCAGGCAAACAATCCCATGAGAGACCAACACCTCCGCTCCGATCGATTCCCAACCCCCGACGGGCCGGCCATGCCACGCACTTTCCTTCGGCATCACCTCTTTTTCGCGATGATCCTCTTCGCGTTATTCGCTCTGATCCTTCCGACCCAGCCCGCATTGGCCATAACGGTGTTGAGCAATCCCGCAGGCGTCTCTAACGGAAACTATCAGCTCATAGATTCTCAATTTTACGCCGTCAAATTCACGGTTCCCTCTTTTCCTCCAGGAACGTACCCCGGTTATCGCATCGATAGCGCCACCGTCGACATCATTAACGATGTCGATTACAACCCTTCCAACACGCCCTTTGATGTCACCGTCGATATTCATCAGGATGGCGGAACGCGACCGGGAGCGCCGGTGGGTCGGCTGGGCACGGCGACGACGATACCCACAAACGATCCTGTCCCCTATCTCTTTGATGACAATCCCTTGCCCGTGGAAGCGGGCAAAACCTACTGGTTGGTGGTCAACGGCCCACCGGGGAGCGGGGGCGCGATCATGGGCCTCGCAACCACCAATTCCACCCCCAGCGGACTGTTCGCCTACAACGGTTATTTTTTTTACGACGCCGCCAACTCCCATCTTTTCCCTTCGGGGTGGGGTAGCGGTGTCAGCTTCATCTTCTCGATCGAAGCCACGCCCGCGATCGGTCCCACCGGAATGACGCTGGCTAACCCCTCGCCCAATTCCCTGTCTTCGGTGACATGGACCGTCAGCTTCAGTGGCAATGTCTTTGGACTCAGCAATGCCAATTTCACCCTAGTGCCGAGATCAGTGGCGCTTCCGTCCACACCATTGGTGGCGGCAATCAGGACTGGGTGATCACCGTCAATACCGGATCGGGCAGTGGAACCCTTGGACTCAATCTCAACACCACGGGCCTGTCCGGCCAATTAGCGTTACCGGTTTTTGGCAGCTTCACCGGGCCGGTCTACACCATCGACAGAACGCCGCCGACGGTGACCAGCATCACGGGTTCGAGCAGCAATCCAACGAATCAAGGCAGCGTGCAATACGCCGTCCAGTTCAGCGAACCCGTGACCGGAGTCCACGCCACCAACTTCGGCCTCACGACCAGTGGCGTTAGCGGCGCTTCCATCGACACCGTCAGCGGCAACGGCACTGATTGGACCGTCACCGTCAACACCGGCAGCGGCGATGGCGCCATCCAGTTATCCATGGTGAACAGCACCGACGTCACCGATCAGGTTGGCTACGCCGTTTCAAATCTGACCTTCAATGACTTCACCTACACCATCGACAAAACCGCACCGACGGTGACGATCGATGAGGCAGCGGGACAGGCTGATCCGACCGACGCCAGCCCCATCGTGTTTCAGGTCTCTTTCAACGAACCGGTTGAAAATTTTGGCGAGCCCGACATTGACTTATCGAACTCCACCGCGCCCGGCACCCTCGTGGCGCAAGTGTTTGGAGCTTATGCGCTCTATACGGTGGAGGTCACCGGCATGACCGGCAACGGAACCGTGGTCTTGGATATCGCGGCGAACGCGGCCAATGACCCGGCGGGAAATCAGAGCGGTGCCCCAACCCTCATCGACAATACGGTGACCTATATGATCACCACCACCACCACGCTTGGAGCCAGTCCCTCATCGGCGGTTTACGGTCAAACCGTCACCCTGACCGCCACGGTCAATCCCACCGCCGCCACGGGCACGGTGAG
>JAJHPN010000113.1 GCA_020890855.1 Candidatus Contendibacter sp.
TCCGGTTCGGGTGCAGGAACCGCAACCGGTTCGACCTGTTCCGAAGCTTCGGGTGCGGATTCAGCTATCGCGACAGGCGGTTCAGCCGGCTCAGCGCTTTCCGCCGGGACAGACGCGGCGTACTCCTCCGGTTCAACCGGAGCCGCTGCTTCCAGGATGACGATTTCGGTGGTTTCCACCAGTTCAGCGGTGGATTTCGGTGCGGCAGATTCATCCGGAATAATCAACGCTATCCCCAAGTCGGCAAGCAGCGTCTCTGCTCCTTCAGTCGTTTGAACCACGGGTTCAACTGCCGCAACCGGTTCCACCGGTTCCACCGGTTCCACCGCTTCAACTACGGGTTCAACGACCGCAACCGGCTCTACCACTTCCACTGCTTCAACCACGGGTTCAACGACCGCAACGGGTTCAACGACTGCAACTGCAACGGGCCATGATGCGAGCGGAGTTGTAACCGATGCTTCAACCACAGGTTCAACTTCAACCGCCGCAACCAGTTCAACGGCTGCAACTGCAACGGGCCATGATTCAAGCGGAGTTGTAATCGGTTCCAGCGTCTCGACGATCGGCTCTGCAACCGGCTGAATCACGGGTTGCACACTATCCTGATCGTCGGGATATTCAAGCATGGACGGCGGAGGCGGAAGCGGTGATTCCGTTGGAGCAACCGGCAATTCCTGGGTAACTGAAGCAACTTTTTGCGCAGCGAGGATTTCCCGGGGCAGGCGCGGACGGCCACTGCGAATGCGCCGTTGCGGCGGGATCACCCCAGGTATTGGCGATGCCGCAGCAACAGGCTCAGCGCTTTCAGGCGTTGCCAGGCGAGCGACGGGTTCAGCGCCGTCATCGACCGCTTCAATGGCTTCAGCCGACTCAGTATCGGCAACCGCTTCGTTCAAAATAGGCGCATCGCCGCGCCGCCGCCGCCGCCCGCCGCGCCGCCCGCGCCGGTTCCGGGTATTAGCCGCTTCTTCTTCAGCCTCGGCAGATTGGATTTCAGCAGTAGCACCACTATCGATCACCACTTCGACCGGGGTGGAAAATTTTCCCTGATCCTCGTTATCGGAGGTGGGTAATGCGGTGGACGAAACTACGGCGACAGGGGCCGGTTCAGGCGGTGCAACCGGGCGGGCGGCGACAGACGGTTCCGTTGCGGATTCCGCCTCATGGCGTCGGCCCAGCCGATCCCGGCGTTGCCGATCCGGCTTGAGTGGACGGGATCCTGGTTTGACCGTACGTTCCTCTTTGGCCGGTTGCGACGGTTGCCCAAACAGATTACTCCATAGCCAGCCGAAGAAACTCGGATTGACTTCGGGTTTGATCGTTGGGACCACTGGCGGCGGAGCGGGCGTCGTCGGCGCAACTCCCTTGACGACCGCTTCCTCGCCGGCGTCCCGCGCTACGGCCTTGGCCTGTGGCTCGTACTGTTCTTCGTAGTCCTCGGCCAATGTGTAGGACAGCCGTTGCGCTTCCGACATCTCGTCGGTCCGCAGCCGGTTGAGCTTGAAGTGTGGAGTGTCCAGCGTTTCGTTGGGAATCAGCAGCACCCCGACCCGGTGGCGCTGTTCAATGGCGCGGATCGCGTCGCGCTTTTCATTAAGCAGGAAAGTGGCGACCTTGATGGGTAGCTGCACGACGACTCGTCCGGTACGGTCTTTCATCGCTTCTTCCTGAATCAGCCGCAATACGCTCAGGGCCAGCGATTCGACGTTGCGGATGGTGCCCTGGCCGTTGCAGCGCGGGCACACGACATGGCTGGCCTCATCAAGCGACGGGCGCAGCCGTTGCCGCGACATTTCCAGTAGACCGAAGCGGGAGATACGTCCGACCTGGACCCGGGCGCGATCCATTTTCAATGCTTCGCGTAACCGGGTTTCCACTTCACGCTGGTTGCGGGCGATGCCCATATCAATGAAATCAATGACAATCAGTCCACCCAGATCGCGCAACCGCATTTGCCGGGCTACTTCGTCAGCGGCCTCCAGATTGGTGTTGAGCGCGGTTTCCTCGATGTCGCTGCCCTTCGTGGCGCGGGCCGAGTTGATGTCCACCGACACCAGCGCCTCGGTGTAGTCAATCACGATCCCGCCGCCGGAGGGCAGGCTGACCTCACGCTGATAGGCGGTTTCGATCTGCGATTCAATCTGGAAGCGGGTGAACAGCGGAATGCTGTCCTGATAAGGCTTCAGCTTGCTTAGGTTGTGGGGCATGACCTGCTGGATGAAATCCTGCGCCTGACGGTGAACCGCCGGGTTATCGACCAGGATTTCGCCAATGTCGGCCCGCAGGTAGTCGCGCAGGGCGCGGATGATGATATTGCTTTCCTGATAGATCAGGAATGGCGCTTTTTTCTGGGGGGCGGCAGTTTCAATGGCTCGCCACAGGTTGAGCAAGTAGTCCAGATCCCACTGCAATTCTTCCTGAGAACGACCCACCCCGGCGGTGCGGACGATCAGACCCATGCCATCGGGAATATCAAGGCTGCTCATCGCCTCGCGCAGTTCCTGGCGATCCTCGCCTTCGATCCGGCGCGACACCCCGCCCGCGCGGGGATTGTTAGGCATCAGCACCAGGTAGCGCCCAGCCAGACTGATAAAGGTGGTCAACGCCGCGCCCTTGTTGCCGCGCTCTTCTTTCTCGACCTGCACTACGATTTCCTGACCCTCGCGAATCGCCTCACGGATGTTGGGACGATGACTTTCGGCTTGGGGATCGAAGTAACTGCGGTTGATTTCCTTAAAGGGCAGGAACCCATGCCGATCGGCGCCATACTCGACGAAAGCCGCTTCCAGCGCCGGTTCAACCCGGGTGATGCGGCCTTTGTAGATGTTGGATTTTTTTTGCTCGCGGGAGGGGGTTTCGATGTCGAGGTCATAGAGCCTCTGGCCATCCACCATGGCGACGCGCAACTCTTCCTGCTGAGTGGCGTTAATCAGCATTCTTTTCATTAGCTTAGCTTCCTTGCGCTCGACCATCGCCGGCGGTGACGCGGTTGTCGCCGAGGGCGTGACTGGGATGAGGAACGGCCCGGAGGATAAAAGTCCAGAACGTCGGGCGAACCCCGATACGCCTTGAGGGTCGTGACAGCCGGCTGGGAGCGCGGTCATGAGCCGCTTAAAAGAGAGAGTAAGCGGCCGGTAAGTCCGTGGAACAATCCCCGCCCGCCGGACAGCTGGCGTACGGGTGCGAAAACCGAGTATCGTTATTTATCCAGTTTCGCCAGCCCTTAGGGCCATCGGCGACAACAATTGCAACTATAGCCCGATCCACAGGTTTCAAACAATGCCTGATTCCCAGTCTTCCGTCCGGGTGCGCCATCTGGAAATTACCGCCAGTTACGCCGGCCAGCGCCTCGACAACTTTCTGCTACGCGAGCTGAAGGGCGCTCCTAAGAGCCTGATTTACCGCATCCTGCGTAAAGGCGAGGTGCGGCTGAACGGGGGGCGGGTTCAGCCGGATCGCCGCCTGCAAACAGGCGATATGCTGCGGATTCCGCCGGTGCGGCTAGCGGAGCCTGACGAACGGCCGTTGCGCCTGCCGCCGGGATTAGGGGAACGGTTGCGGGACGCCATCTTGTACGAAGATCGGGATCTTTTGGTGCTGGACAAACCGGCTGGACTGGCGGTGCACAAGGGCAGTGGGCTGGAGTATGGGATTATTGAGTTGTTACGGGCCATGCGCCCTGACGAGCCGTTTCTGGAACTGGCCCACCGGCTGGATCGCGACACCAGCGGCTGTTTGGCGCTGGCCCGGACTCCCGCCGCTTTAAGATTGATTCAGGAGGCATTCCGGGCCGGGCAGGTGGAGAAACGCTATCTGGCCCTGGTGTGCGGCTACTGGAATCATGGCCCGCGTGAAGTCAATCAGCCGTTGCGCCGGAATGTATTGCGCGGTGGTGAACGGATGGTCGAAGTCCTGGAGGACGGTAAACCGGCCAGAACCCGGTTTCAACCGGTCAGTCTGTTCAAGCCGGCTTCGTTGCTGGAGGCGCGGCTCGATACCGGACGCACCCATCAGATTCGGGTTCACGCCGCCCATGTCGGGCATCCGCTGGCCGGCGATGATAAATACGGCGACGCCGGTTTTAATCGGCTGATGGCCGAACAGTACGGCCTGCGCCGGCTGTTTCTGCATGCCCACAGCCTGAGCTTGCCGCTGGGCGGGCGAGAAATTGCAGTGAGCGCCTCACTGGATGCCGAACTTAGAACCGTGCTGGATCGTCTCGGCGCGACCCATCAACGCAGCAGAACATAGGGGAAGGTAACGATGGCTGATCTGAATCCGAATCTGCCTGGCGATGATCGCTGGGCGCGAGAGGCGTTAACCAAGCTGGCGTTTGCCGCCGTGACCGAACAGCGGCGGGCGCGGCGCTGGGGCATTTTCTTCAAGCTGCTGTTTTTCGTCTATCTGGTCGGATTGCTGGTTTTGGCCTGGCCGGACAATTTTGGCGCGGCCACCGTGACAGCCGCCGCCAAGAATCACACCGCGCTGATTCGGATTGACGGGTTAATTTCCAGCAGCACCGAAGCCAGCGCTAAAAATGTGATTGAGGCGCTCCGCAAGGCCTTCAAGGACGAGAAGACGGTGGGGGTGATTCTGGAAATCAACAGCCCCGGCGGCAGTCCGGTGCAGGCCGGCGAGATTTACGACGAAATTAAGAGCCTGCGTCAGCAACATGCCAAAATCCCGGTTTATGCGGTGGCCAGCGATGTCTGCGCGTCCGGCGGCTACTACATTGCGGCGGCGGCGCAACAGATTTACGCCAACAAGGCCAGTATTGTCGGTTCGATTGGCGTCAGAATGGACAGTTTCGGTTTTACTGACGCCATCGCCAAACTGGGCGTGGAACGGCGAGCCTATACCGCCGGGAGCAATAAAGACTTTCTCGATCCGTTCAAGCCGGTTAATCCCGCCGAAGTCCAGCATCTACAGACGATGCTGGATGCGATTCACCAGCAGTTCATTGCGGCGGTCAAACAGGGCCGGGGCGAACGGCTGAAAGATAACCCGGATATTTTCAGCGGGCTGATGTGGACTGGCGAACAGAGCATTGGATTGGGGTTGATCGATGCGCTGGGCAATAGCCGTTCCGTTGCTGAAGAGGTCATCAAGGAGAAAACGATGGTTGATTACACTAAGCATACCCGCTGGCTGGATCGGCTGTTTGACAGCGCGGAGACGAGCCTGAGCGCCGCCTTGCGGGAAGGCTTGGGAATGGAGGGCACGACGCAGTGGCGTTAGTTTTGAAGTGATTGCTCCGCATGACGATTAAAGAGCCATTCAAGCTCATCGCGATGGGCGGCCTCTGGTTTTGGCTGATCGCTTTTGCGCTATTGCCCAATCTGCTGGTGATCATCGCCAGCGTTTTGGAGCGCGGCGCAGATGAGTTTGTGGTTTTCGCGTTCACTCTGGACAGCTACCGGCGACTGCTCGATCCGCTGTATCTGGGCGTGTTGCTGGATTCGCTGCAACTCTCGGCGATCACGACCGCGTTCTGCCTGCTATTGGGCTATCCCTTTGCTTATCTGCTCACCCGAATGCCGGAGCGCTGGCGACCGCTATTGCTGCTGCTGGTCATCGTTCCGTTCTGGACCAGTTCGCTGGTGCGCACCTACGCCATAACGATCCTGCTCAAGACCAACGGGCTGCTGAATCAGGCGCTGCTCGGGTTGGGCGTGATCGTCGAGCCGCTGGAGCTGCTGTACACCCCGCTGGCAGTGATTGCGGGCATGGCATACACCCTGCTGCCATTCATGATCCTGCCGCTGTATGGTTCACTGGAAAAGCTGGATCGCCGGCTGATCGAAGCCGCCCGTGATCTGGGGGCGGGTCGACTCACCACCTTCCGGCGGATTATCCTGCCGCTGACCTTGCCGGGAATTATCGCTGGCGGCATGCTGACTTTCTTGCCGGGGCTGGGGATGTTCTACGTCGCCGACTTGCTGGGTGGGGCCAAAACGATGCTGGTTGGCAACTTGATCCGCGACCAGTTCCTGTCTGCCCGCGACTGGCCGTTCGGCGCGGCGATCAGCGTCATGCTGACCCTGTTGATGGGTTTGCTGCTGTGGGCTTATTACCGCAGTTCGCGCCGCGCCAGCCGGGGAATCCTGCCGTGAACCTCAAGCGGCTCGCTGAATGGATGTATCTGCTGCTGATTTACGGCTTTCTTTACCTGCCAATCCTGGTGCTGATCGTCTATTCCTTCAACGATTCCAAGTACTCGCTGGAATGGCGAGGGCTGACCTGGCAGTGGTATCAGAACCTGTTGGATGATCCTGATCTGCTGCAAACCGCGCTGAATTCAGCGCTGATCGCCACCTTGTCAGCCACTGTGGCTACGGCCATCGGCGCCATGGCTGCGGTGGCGATCCATCGTTACGCCTTTTTCGGCAAGCCGCTGCTCAACGCTTTGCTGTTCGTACTGATGATGACCCCGGACATCGTGATGGGTATTGCGCTGTTGATCCTGTTCGCCAGTCTCAGTCTGCCGCTGGGGTTCTGGACCCTGTTGCTGGCGCACATCACCTTCAATATCCCGTTTGTGGTAGTTACCGTGTTAAGCCGGATCAGCGGCTTCGACCCCCATCTGATCGAGGCTGCCCGGGACCTGGGCGCAACCGAGTTTCAGACCTTCCGCCAGGTCATCCTGCCCTTGCTGGCGCCGGCGGTGGTCGCCGGCTGGCTGCTCAGTTTCACGCTGTCAATGGACGATGTCATGGTCAGCTTCTTCGTCACCGGCCCAAGCTTCGAGATTTTGCCATTGAAAATCTATTCAATGGTGCGTTTGGGCGTGACGCCGGAAATCAATGCGTTATGTACGATCATGCTGGGCGTGACCCTGAGCATGATCCTGATCGCCCAATCGTTGCTGCGTAAAAAATAGCCGCCAGCTCCAGAAGAAAAAGCCCGGTTGAACCGGGCTTCGGGTGACGGGATGCGGCGCTCAGTCACGCGGACTGATGCGCCTTGACGACGGCGTCTTCAATCAGTTTTTGCAGGTCGCCGTTCTCAAATAATTCCAGAGTGATGTCGCAACCGCCAATCAATTCGCCGCCAATATAAATCTGCGGGAAGGTTGGCCAGTCGGCATAACGGGGCAGGTTGTCGAAAATCTCCGGGTCTTCCAGCACATTGACATAGGCGAAGGGCTGGCCGGTCGCCGCCAGCGCTTGGGAGGCCCGCTGGGAAAAGCCGCAACGCGGCGCTTCGGGCGAACCCTTCATGTAAATCACCACCGGGTTGTTTTCGACCTGATCTTTAATGCGTTCCAGAGCGTCCATCGGTTCACCTCCACAAGGCAAGAATTCAGCCATTGACCCGTGTTGCCGGGTCTACGTTCAATTGCAGCCACAATTCCAGCAGCGCGGCGTGCCACAGTTTGCTGCCCAATAACCGGGTCAGGTGCGCTTCCGGTTCAGCCAGCAGCCGATCCAGATAGGCGCGCTGGAACAGGCCGCGTTCCCGGCAGGCGCGGGAATTGACGATATCGCGCATGAAGTCGAGAAAGTCGCCGCGCACGAACTTGAGCGCCGGCACCGGAAAATAGCCCTTGGGCCGGTCAATCACTGCGTCGGGCAACAAGCCCCGGGCAATTTTTTTGAGGACATTCTTGCCGCCGCCGCCAATCTTCAGTTCCGGCGGCAACTGCATCGCCAGCTCCACCAGTTCATGATCGAGAAACGGTACGCGCGCTTCCAGTCCCCAGGCCATCGTCATGTTGTCGACCCGCTTGACCGGGTCATCGACGATCAGTGTGGTCACATCCAACCGCAGCACTTGGTCGAGATAGTCCTCGGCGCCGGGTTCCGCCAGCCGGGCGGCAATCAGGTCAGCAGTGTAGTCGGGGCCATGCCAGGTTGGCGTCACCGTGTCCAGAAATTCGGGGTGATCGCGATCGAAATAGTGCCGCCGAAACCGTTCCACTGCGCTGCCAGTCTCCGCCGCCATGCGCGGATACCAGAAATAGCCGCCAAAGACCTCATCCGCGCCCTGGCCGCTTTGCACCACCTTGACCGCCTGGGACACCCGTTCGGCCAGCAGGAAGAACGCCACCGCATCCTGCCCGACCATCGGTTCGGCCATGCAGGTCACCGCTTCCGGCAGGCGTTTGAGCACATCGCCATTCGGAATTAAATACTGGTGATGGCGGGTCTGGTAGCGGGCCACGACCTGATCGGAATACTCGAATTCGCTGCCTTTTTCTTCCGGCTGATCCTCAAAGCCGACCGAGAAGGTGCGCAAATCCCGGACGCCGGTTTCGGCCAGCAGCGCCACCAGCAGGCTGGAATCCAGCCCGCCCGACAGCAACACCCCCACCGGCACGTCCGCCACGTCCAGCCGCCGCCGCACCGCCAGTCGCAGCGCCGCGTGAACCGCCTCGATCCATTCCGCTTCGGTTCGCGGCCTTGCCGGTCGCTGCGCCTGCAACCGCCAGTAAACCCGGCTGTGTTCATGACCGGCGGCGTCAAGAGTCAGCGTCGTAGCCGGAGCCAGTTTACGAATGCCTTGCAGAATCGTGCGTGGCGCAGGAATGACCGCATGGAGGGTGAGCTGGTGATGCAGCGCCACCGGATCGATCGCGGTATCCACGTCCGCCGCCAGCAGCGCCTGACTATTGGAGGCAAAGCGGAACGCACTTCGAGTCCAGCTGTAGTACAGCGGTTTGATTCCCAGGCGGTCGCGGGCGAGGAACAGGGTTCGCTCGCGCTGATTCCAGATGGCGAAGGCGAACATTCCGAGCAGGCGCTCAACGCACTGCTCGCCCCATTCGGCATAGGCTTTGAGGATGACTTCGGTATCGCCGCCGGAAAAGAAGTGGTAGCCCTTGGCCAGCAGTTCGCTGCGCAGTTCCCGGTAGTTGTAGATCGCGCCGTTGAACACCAGCGCCAGCCCCAGTTCGGGATCGACCATCGGCTGATTGGACCGGTCGCTGAGGTCAATCACCGACAGCCGACGATGGCCCAGCAGCAGCGGGCCGTCCGCCCAGACGCCTTCATGATCGGGGCCGCGCCGGGCGAGGCGCTGCAACATCCGTCCCATCAGGGCCAAATCGGGTTCACCGCCGTCAAGGCGCAGTTCGCCGCTAATGCCGCACATGATTTGGAGTCGTTAAAAACAGGTGAAAGGAAATCAGAATTTCAGATTGGCGGCGTTGACCGGCGGGCGCACGCCAGGGGCGCTGCGGGCCACCGAGATCGCCCGGTTATAGACCAGCGCGCTGGGAACATTGCCGCTCAGGGTCACTACGCCCTGGTCAACGGCGACGCTGATGCTGGCGGCGGCCAATTGCGGGTCCTGTTTGAAAGCGTCCCTGATGCTGGAGGTGATTTCGGAGTCGCTGACCCGGGAGCCGCCGCGACTGCCATCGCTGGATCGGGCAGCGCTGGAGCCGCTGTCGCTGTCGCTCGATCCGCCGCCAAGGCCAGCGCAGCCGGCAGTCGTTAAAGCAGCCAAAAGGATGGGAATAAGCAAAGTGCGGGTGTTCATACTATTGGCCTCCGTGGGCTGAAATGGGGGGATCAACAGCGCGATTTTGCGCCGCTTGCAGGATATGAGCTGATGGCAAGGATAGCACACCGACAAAGCCCGCAACCCGCACCGCGATAGGGGTCAAACCGGCGTCAACCGGTTTGGGTTTGCCCGCATTGGCGGGGCATGGCGAAACTTGACGTAGTTGCTGGACTCCAACCGGCGTTAAACTCAGCACCTTCCAACGACTGTTACCGGAGATGGAGCGATACCCATGGTTCACCAATTGCCCGAACTGCCCTATGCCAAGAACGCCCTGGAACCGCATATCTCAGCGGAAACGCTGGAATATCACTACGGCAAGCACCATCAGACCTATGTCACCAATCTGAATAACCTGATCAAGGGGACAGAGTTTGAGAATCTGACGCTTGAGGAGATCGTGTTGAAATCGTCCGGCGGCATGTTCAACAACGCCGCGCAGGTATGGAATCACACCTTCTACTGGAATTGCCTGAAACCCAATGGCGGCGGCGAGCCAAGTGGGGCGCTGGCCGAAGCCATTCATCAGAAATTTGGATCGTTTGCGGCCTTCAAGGAAGAATTCGCCAAGGTGGCGATCAGCACTTTTGGCTCCGGCTGGGGTTGGCTGGTCAAGAATCCGGATGGTTCGCTGGATCTGCTCAGCACCTCCAACGCCGGCACTCCGGCCACCTCCGGCAAAAAGGCGCTGTTGACCTGCGATGTGTGGGAACACGCCTACTACATTGATTACCGCAACTTGCGGCCCAAGTACGTCGAGGCGTTCTGGAATCTGGTCAATTGGGACTTCGCCGCCCAGCAATACGCCTGAATCAGCTTTTGTGGCTCTGCCTAGCAGTCAGGGGTAGAGCGGCGGTTTCCAGCCCTCCAACCGGACTGGAAACCGCTGAAATGGGCAACAGCGGGCCGGCGATTATTGCGCCGGCTTTTTTATGGCGTGGTTCGCAAAGAAGGGGAGTTAGTGACTTTTGCGATTGGGATCGAGCAGATGCTGGCCCAGTTCACCGACAAAATCTTCCAGCCGCACCGATTCGCCCTGCAAGCGTTCATTCATCTGGCGCAGGGAGTTAGCCAGGCGGTAGGTGCGAAACAGCAGGTTTTCCAAATCATCGGTCTGCCAAAGCTTTTCCGGATTGACCTCGGGTCCGTTATCGCTCAGCGCCACCGCGCACCATTCAGGAATCCGGTACATCAACACCGACTCCCGGTCGCTGGCCAGACAGAGCGTGACGCCAAGATCATACTTGCGCAGCACCGCCACGACTTCATCAAGGCAACGCTGCATTTCCTCGCTGGGCTGATCACTGGTTTGCAGAACATCGCCCTCGCCCGGAACCGTCGGTTCTTTATCTAATCGATTCATGACATTCGCCTCCTGTGATCCGGTTCAGGGTCGGGTTGGGATTCAAACCAAAGCGCCGCAGATGATGCGAATGAGGCGGAATGCGCGGCCAGGGTTCATGTCCAACGCATTCAAAATCATACGACAGTCGCCTGTCGTTCGCCAGTCAGGGCGGGCGCGCCCGGCGGCGTTTCTCCTTGCAAGGAAAGGACATCGCTCGCCATGCCTCATGCGCTCAAACTGCTGTTTGCCTTGTTTCTGCTTAACTCAGCGCTGACCTTTCAGAATCGCTGGCCGACGGTTGGGGTGCGCTGGACGCCGGAAGGGTCGCTTGATCTGATCGTGCTGCTGTTGGCGTTGGCGGCGCTGATCGCCTGGCGAGGCAAGCCGGGGCGAACCCTGCGGCGGGTCATGCTCGGCGTCTGCGCCTTGCTGGTGGCGGGGCGCTATGTGGATGTCACCGCGCCGGCGCTGATGGGCCGCTCCCTCAATCTTTACTGGGACAGCCAACATCTGCCCAATGTGCTGGCGATGTTTAGCGCGCGGTTAAGCACCGGCCAATTACTGCTGGGTGGATTGGCGCTGGCGGCGCTGCTCGCGGCGATACTGATGGCGCTGCGCTGGGCCTTGAACACCGTGCTGGCAGCGCTGGCCCGGCCGGTGGAACGGCGAGTGATCAGCGTACTGGCGGTGGTCCTGCTCACCCTGTACGGCGCTGGCCGGCTGAGTGCGCGTCTGCCCACCGAGCACGGCTTCGCCCTGCCGGTCAGCGCCCTGCTGGTTGAACAGGCGCGGCTCACGCTGGCCGCAACCGTGTTCCGCAACCATGCCGCGCTGGACGCCGCGCCGCCCCTGCCGGTTTCAAACGTGAGCCGGTTGCAGGGCGGCGATCTGTTCGTGATCTTTTTTGAATCCTACGGGGCGCTGACCATCGATGATCCGCGCTTTGCCGCGCCGCTGGCTGGCGATTTTGCCGCGCTGGAGCGGGAATTGACGGCGGCTGGTTGGGGGATCGCCTCGGCGCGAGTCGAATCGAGCACCTTCGGTGGTGGGTCGTGGCTGGCGCATTCCAGCTTGTTGTCCGGGATGCGGATCGCCGATCAGGGCGATTATCAGTATCTGCTGACCACTGACCGACCGACGTTGATCCGCCGTTTCGCCGCTGCGGGTTATCGCACGGTTGCGGTGATGCCGGGTCTGAAGTTTCCGTGGCCGGAAGGACGGTTCTACGGATTTGCCGAAATTTACCAACCTGACCGGCTGGCCTATCGCGGTCCGGCCTATGGCTGGTGGGCGATTCCCGATCAGTACAGTCTCTACCGGATTCACCGGAACGAAGTTGCAGCGACCGGGCGAGCGCCGTTATTCGTCTTCTTCCCGACCATCAACAGCCACATTCCCTTTGCGCCGCTACCGCCCTACCAGCCTGATTGGCGCGATATCGACGCCCTCTCCGATCCGGCAGAAGTAACGATGGCGGCGGAGGCGCTGGATGGGCCGGAACTGGCGACAGCTTATGTTCGCAGCGTCCGCTACAACCTGACGGTGCTTAGCGGCTACCTGCGGCAGTACGCGCCGCCGGATGCGTTGTTTCTGGTGCTGGGCGACCATCAGCCGCCCGCGGTCGTCGGCGGGCGCGACCTGCCCTGGCAAGTGCCGGCACACCTGTTTTCCCGCGATCCGGCGTTGCTGGCCCGCTTCACCGCAGCGGGATTCCAGCCGGGAATCCGGCCGGGACCAGCAGCGCTGGGCGGGATCGAGCGGTTGGCGCCGCTGCTGCTGGACACGCTCGATACCCGCGCTACTGCCGCCGGGTTTTGAAATCCGGACTACGGCCGCAAATAATCGGGTTGTTGATCATAGCGGCTTCCATCCCGGCGACCGCGATCCTGGTGGGTAGCCCGCCAGATGTCGCGCACATTGACGTACCAGACGCCGTTCTGAAACTCGCCTACATCGCGGAGATTAGTCCAGCCCCAATCCTCGCCGACCTTGATTTTGTAACTTGACCGCACCTTGATCCGCACATCCCGGTATTCCAGAAATGCGGTTTCCCCTGAGTTGAGAGTCCAATATTCACCAATTCGCTCCTTATCCTGGGTCCACATGGTGATCTTGACCTCATCACGCCAGTCATTAGTGACTTGAATCGGACCACGCCGACCCCCTTCGCCACGGTAATACTCTTGGGCGCCCACCCACTCCGGGGTCATGGTCAGTAGCAGTACGACCGCCAGCATTCCACTGATTCCAAACCACTTTGCTTTCATCAGCCTTACCCCTCGTCAAAAAGTTTAAACATAGCCCACGCAATAAACAGCTCATCACTGCAACTCTTGGCATCGACGGTTGAGCGTTTCCACGCCCTTAGCCGCGCTGGCGGCGAGCCTCGAACAGAAAAATCCCGGCCGCCACTGATACATTCAAGCTTTCCACACCACCGGCCTTGAGGGGAATCCGCGCCACCCGGTCGCAACCCTCGCGGGTCAAGCGCCGCAGACCCTTATCCTCCGCCCCCAACACAATAGCGGTCGGTGCAGTAAAATCCACCTGATAGAGTCGGGTCTCCGCCTCGCCCGCTGCGCCGATAATCCAGACACCCTGCTCCCGCAATCTACGCAAGGTCCGCGCCAAATTGGTCACCGGAATGAAGGGAGTGATCGCCGCCGCGCCGCAGGCGACCTTGCGCACCGTAGCATTCAGACCGGCCGCCCGATCCGCCGGCGCGATGACCGCATGAACTCCAGCCGCCGCGGCGCTGCGTAAACAGGCGCCCAGGTTGTGCGGGTCCTGCACTCCGTCCAGCACCAGCAGCAAAGCCGGTTCGGTGGCTGCCGCCAGCAACTCCGGCACGTCTGCTTCGTCATAGGTTCGCTGCGCTAGCGCCAGTTGGGCGATCACACCCTGATGACGGCTACCGCCGCTGAGTCGATCCAGTTCCGCCCGCTCCACCAGCCGCACGGGCGCGCCGTGAGTCGCGGCAGTGTCCAGCAGCGTCTGAATCCGTCCGTCCCGGCGCTGGCGTTCTACCCACAACTCCTGCACCTGTTCCGGTTCGTAGCGCAGCGCCGCCATCACCGCATGCAGTCCGTAAATCTGCTGTTCCGCCACGACGCCTACTCCGCCCGCCGCCGCCGTCGTGGGGAACGGTTGCGCCGCGCCTTGTTCTCGCCCCGCTCCTTGCTCGCGCCACCGGCTTCAATCGGCTCAAAGTCGATCTTGCGCTCGTCCAGATCGACCCGCGCCACCCGCACCCGAACGCTATCGCCCAGTCGGTAAACCTGCCCTGAACGCTCGCCGTGCAAGCGATGACCGACCGGATCAAATTGATAGTAGTCATTGCGCAGCGAGGTCACATGGATCAGTCCCTCCACAAATACGCCGCGCAGTTCCACGAACAGTCCGAAGCCGGTGACGCCAGTGATGATCCCGTTGAAGGTTTGCCCCACTTTGTCCTGCATGAACTCGCACTTGAGCCATTCCAAGGCGTCGCGCACTGCTTCATCAGCCCGCCGCTCGGTCATCGAGCAATGCTCGCCCAGTCCAGCCAGATCAGCCGGAGTATGGGTGAAATCGGCCGGCTTGCCGCCTTGCAATACATGGCGAATGGCGCGATGCACCTGCAAATCGGGATAGCGGCGGATCGGTGAGGTGAAGTGGGCATAGGCTTCCAGCGCCAGCCCAAAATGACCGGCGTTAGTCGGGCTGTAGACCGCCTGGGCCAGCGACCGCAACATCACGGTTTGAATCAGATGGGCGTCGGGCCGGTCGCACACCTGAGCCAGCAGCCGGCAGTAATCCAGCGGCGCGGGCTTATCGCCGCCGCCTAATCCCAACCCCAGTTCGCCAAGAAAGGCGCGCAGCTTGTTTAGCCGATCCTCCGCTGGCCCTTCGTGAACCCGGTACAGCCCCGGCATCTTGTGGCGGGTAAGGAACCGCGCCGCCGCCACATTCGCCAGGATCATGCATTCCTCGATCAGGCGGTGGGCGTCATTGCGCTCAGTCGGCACAATGCGCTCGATCTTGCGATCCGCACCATATTCGATCACGGTTTCCTGCGTGTCGAAATCCATCGCCCCGCGCTGATCCCGGGTCGCCCGCAGCAGTTGATACAGCTCATGCAGCCGATCCAGATGCGGAACCAGCGTAGCGTATTCGGCGCGGACTTGCGGGTTGCGGTCGGCGACGATAGCCGCCGCCGTCTCATAGGTCAGCCGGGCGTGTGAGCGCATCACCGCCTCGACAAACCGCGACCGGATCAGCCGACCTTCCCCGTTGAGGGTCATTTCACAGACCAGGCAGAGCCGATCCACCTCGGGCTTGAGCGAACACAGGCCGTTCGACAGCGCCTCCGGCAGCATGGGAATGGCCCGATCCGGGAAATAGACCGAATTGCCGCGTTTGCGGCCTTCCTGATCCAGGGCCGAATCCGGGCGCACATACCAGGACACGTCGGCAATGGCGACCAGCAACCGCCAGTTATGGCCGCGTTTTTCGCAATACACCGCATCGTCGAAATCGCGGGCGGTGATTCCGTCAATCGTCAACAGCGGCGTGCCGCGCAAATCCAGGCGACCTTGAATCGCGGTCTCCGGCACGGTTTCGGCGAAACTCAACGCTTCTGCGACTGCCGCCTCCGGCCAGTCCACCGGAATGCCGTGGCTGGCGATCGCAATGCGGATTTCCATCCCCGGCGCCATGTGTTCGCCAAGCACTTCCTTGATCCGGCCCAGCGGCCGGTTTTTGGAACCGGGCTGCTCGATCAGTTCGGCGATGACGATTTGCCCGGCCTGCGCTTCACCGCGTCCATCCGGCGGCACGATGATATCCTGATTGATCCGCTTGTTGTCGGGGATGACGAAACAGACCCCACGCTCCTCGCAGAACCGCCCGACTACGGTTTCGGTGTTGCGCTCCAGCACCTCGACCACCGCACCCTCGCGGCGACCCCGGTAATCGACGCCGATCACTCGCGTCACCGCCCGGTCGCCGTGCAGCAGTTTCCGCATTTGCCGGGGTGACAGGAACAGGCTCTCGCCGCCTTCGTCGGGAATCAGGAAACCGTGGCCCTCGGCATGACCGATGACCCGCCCGGTGACCAGATTCATCTTGGAGATCAACCCGTAACCTTCGCGACGGTTGCGCATCAGTTGCCCGTCGCGCTCCATCGCTCGCAGCCGGCGGGATAGGGCTTCGAGTTCCCAGTCGTCATCAATGCGCCATTCGACGCACAGCTCCTCCAGGGTTACGGGCATCCCCCGCTCTTCCAGATAGTGCAGAATGAACTCGCGACTGGGGGAGGCGCGGCCATATTTCTCCTGTTCCCGGACCAGAAAAGGATCAAGCTGACGCCAGGAACTCTGTTTTTTATTGGTCATTGAGGCTCTTATGACAGGCAAATAATGAATGGGAAGCGGATTGACAGCTGGGAAGGCAATCCGTATAGTGCGCTCCCGTTGCCGCCGTACCTGGCGCAACGCTCAGGCCGAAGTGGCGGAATTGGTAGACGCGCTAGGTTCAGGTCTTAGTTGGGGTAACCCAGTGGAGGTTCAAGTCCTCTCTTCGGCACCAGATTCAGAAAAAGGCCCGGTTTTTAACCGGGCCTTTTTCTGTTGGGGGGAGCGCATCTTGGGTAAGCCGCCGGTGTTGGCGGAGAGGGTGGGATTCGAACCCACGGACCCTTGCGGGTCAACGGTTTTCAAGACCGTCGCAATCGACCACTCTGCCACCTCTCCATGAATACTTTCAATGCCTTGCGGTCATCGATTTTCACGTTTGGCCGGATGAGTCGGCCACAATCCGGCCAAGCGTCAGTCAAGGATAGCGCATTTTTCGTCACTCTGCATTTCACGCCGCCTCGCGGATTGCTATCATCCGTTTTGGATGCCAGCACCTATAACGCCATGTTATAATTGGCCATTTTTACAAAAATGGTCACCCGCGCCTTCCCATAACGCGAGGATACCGTCATGCTCCTTCCAACCCCCCCAGACCTGCCACTGCTTGATCGACAAGAAGCACAGGTCGCCATTATCAAAGCGCATCAGCAAGCGCTGGAGCAAGCGACAACTCTGTTGCGGCAAATGGTCGAGACCGCAGGTCAAGTGCTATCGTCCGAACAATTAGCGGCGTGGTCTACATATCTCTATTGGCGTGGAGACCCTGAGATCAATCTGGGCTGGCTGGCTCTAGCAACGGTGGGGTCGCCAGACTACCAGAGTCTCAAGGGCCACTTTTTCCCGATCGCCACCGGGATAGATTGCGCTCTATGCCACGCCCTGTTCACCGACTCTTACGTACAGCAAAGCCGCATGGCGGGCCGCGCGTCGTTCACTCTCGGCCAGCATCCATTCCGCGGCATCGGGTTGCTCACCATTGGGATATAAAATATTACAGCTAATTGATTATTAATTATTTGGTCGCAACAATATCCAAATTTAGCGCACTACCTCTGTTTTCTTGGTTAGACCACAATGCGAGGATCTATGGCGCATGGATAATATCATTCACTACCCAACTCACTACCCATGGCTTGTTTTCGCGCTCTCCTTTATCACGATGTGGTTGTCGGCGCGGATCGGCCGGTCCTTTCTCAGGAGGCGATACACACTGAGTGAGGAGATGCGTGAAGAGTTTAATGTTATCCAGGCCGCTACGCTGACCTTGCTCGCCCTCATTATTGGATTCAGTTTTTCGATGGCGATCAGCCGGTACGATCAACGGAAGAATCTTGAGGAGGAAGAAGCCAACGCGATTGGCACCGAATACGTTCGGGCCGACCTGCTACCGGCTGCGGATGGGGCTAAAGTACGGGCGCTGCTACGGAGCTACCTCGACCAACGGATCTTGTTTTATAGATCCCACGATGATCCGCTGCTTCAGCAGGAGATCAGCGCCCGCACGGACCAAATGCAAACCGATTTGTGGTCCGCAGTCCAGGTTCCGGCCGCCGCGCAGCCGACCCCTATTGTTGCTCTGGTCGTTTCGGGCATGAACGATGTGTTGAACTCACAGGGATACACCCAGGCGGCTTTGTGGAATCGAATCCCCACTTCGGCCTGGGGGCTGATGGTGGCCATCGCCATTTGCTGCAACCTGCTGCTCGGCTACGGTTCGCGAGGCACAATAGAGGATGGAGCCAAATTGCTTCTGGTCCTTCCGTTTGTTGCCTCCATCGCCTTCATGCTCATCGCGGACATTGACACTCCACGCCACGGTATTATTCGCGTGAACCCTCAGAATTTGATCAGCCTTGCCGAATCCCTGCATGGGCATTAATTAGAAAATGTTCCATCGTTATGCAAGTGGTTTTAATTAACTTGGCCCCTTTAATTTCTGTCTATTCGCTACCCGATCTAACCTGGTCAGATATCCGCCATCGCGCTATTGACGGTTGTGGGCAGCAAGCTGCCGGCTATGGTCACAATCAACGAGATGATGACCGTGGCTGCGGTGTGGACGCACAACCAGTTTATCGACGACACAGTCATTAAGGACCCGCCGCTGCAACTGGAGATCGCGCCGGCAACAGTCTCACTTTGTCGATCTACAAACGGGTGGCTACGGTGGCATAATTCAAAGTGATTTTATGGATCGGGCTTTCGTCGGGTGCGAGAAAGCGCTCATCCGTGTGGTGGGAATGACGGTGGCGGTTTTTCACGAATGCAGCGGCGCGAACGCGCTGTCGCCAATAGATGAGGAGAGAATTATGAGATTATCCCGTGTCTTCATGATGTCATTGTTGGTCGCCTTGGGCCTCGGTTTGCAAGCCTGTACCACAGCGCCCATGTCCGAATACCAGATCGACGAACAACGCGCCTCAGTTCGGGAGATGGCGAATGAGACTATCGCGCAGCTCTATCAACAATATCCCGACGCTCGCAGGCAGATCCAGCGGGCGGCCGGTTATGCCGTGTTCAGCAATTTCGGCCTGAAATTCCTGTTTATGGGTAGCGCCACTGGCGAGGGGATCGCTGTCAGCCATGCTACGCAGCGGGAGACGTTTATGCGGATGGTCGAGTTACAGCCCGGCTACGGCTTCGGCGTGCAGCGATTCCGGCTGGTGTTCGTGTTCGAAAATCCCCAAGCCTTTGACCAGTTTGTATATTCGGGCTGGGAGTTCGGCGGCAACGCGATGGCGTCAGCGCAAACCAGCACCCAGCGAATGGGGAACCAGTTGGGCGTGTCGGTATCTCCGGGTGTGATGATGTACCAGATCAGCGATCAGGGCGCCATTATCGGAGTGAGCATCACGGGCGCCAAGTATTACCCGGACGCCAATTTAAACTAACCTTAATCGACGATTGGCAATACGCAGTGGCGCTCTATGGCTGGTTTCGCACCATCGGCGATTCCTAGTGGTGGACGCGCCGCCGGCTGGAACTTCCCCGATAGGTAGCGCGAGCACGCGAGGCAAGTTATGGCGATTGGCAAGCACCACATGCCTTAAATGCCGCCAGTGCGCGTATTCCATGATGAAATTCAATAGCAAAGGGGAGAAACATGAAACTGAGGGCATCGAATGCACGCGCGGCCATTACCCTCCTGATCGGGCTGGTCGTCCTGTTGCTCGCGCCGGGTTGCGCCACTCCGCCGCGCCAACCGGCAGTTCCCGACCAGTTGCAGAACCAGGCGCTAATTCCGGGGCTGGAAAAGATTCGATACCGCATCGGCAACCCCGATGACATCGCCGAGATGGAACGCGAAGGGATAGAGTCCATCAAGCGCGAAGAAGCCTATCTGGCGGCCAGCGGCCACCACGGTCCACTGCCTCCGGCAGTCTTCCTCGCCATTTCCGGCGGCGGCGATAACGGCGCGTTCGGCGCTGGGCTGCTCAACGGCTGGACCGCCGCCGGCACCCGACCAACCTTCAAAATGGTGACCGGCGTCAGCACCGGAGCGCTGACCGCACCGTTCGCCTTTGCAGGGCCAGCCTACGACGCCACGCTGAAGGCGGTTTACACCACGATTTCCGCCAAGGACATTTTGGAACCGCGAAGCCTGCTGGCGGCCCTGACCAGCGACGCCATGGCCGATAATCATCCTTTGTGGAAACTGATCGGAAAGTATGTGGATCAGGCGTTGCTGGACGTGATCGCCGCCGAGTACGCCAAGGGACGCCTGCTCCTGGTGGGAACCACTGACCTCGATGCGCGCCGGGCGATCATCTGGAACCTGACCAAGATTGCGGCCAGTCGCCATCCCAGGGCGCTGGAGTTATTCCGAACCCTGATGGTCGCCTCCGCCGCGATCCCCGGCGCATTTCCACCCACCATGATCGATGTCGAGGTCGGTGGTCAGCCCTACCAGGAGATGCATGTTGATGGCGGGGCTATGGCGCAAGTGTTCGTCTATCCGCCTTCGCTTCACCTCAAGGACGAAACGCGCCGGCTTGGACTCAAACCGCGTGAGCGGAGGGTATATGTGATCCGCAACAGCCGACTGGATCCCGAATGGTCGCAGGTGGAACGGAGCACTATGACCATTGCGGGGCGGGCGATCTCTTCGCTGATCCATACCCAGGGCATCGGCGATCTCTATCGAATTTATCTCACCACCCAACGCGATGGCGTTGATTTCAACCTGGCGTTTATCCCGGACAGTTTCAACGCGCCGCACACCGAAGATTTCGACACCGAGTTCATGCGCCAACTCTACGCGGTGGGGTACGACATGGCGGCCAAGGGCTATCCGTGGCAGAAAAAACCGCCGGGTTTTACTGCCCCATCCAGCGCGGATCGATAGCGACAGCGGTCTGAATCCGGCGGCGCATCGCCAAACGAATCCCACTCTGTCGCCGGTTTACCGGGCGCGAGATGCAGCCCATGCCCGACCCATCGCCCGGCTCCCCGAACCATGCGAGTGCGGGGTTTTCGATGAGGGGTTGGTTGAGGGGATATGGGTTCTAAACGATAGATTACTCGACAAGTGTTTTGGCAGGATACATTTTTACCAATTTAAGTGCACTTGTTCGCACGGTATGTTTGAGTCGTTTATGATCGTCTGATTGACATCGCCTCCAAATTATATCAGCGAGTATCTGAGTGAGAGCATCATTGGAAAGCGAGGACTTAGTACCGCTCTCTTTTTCAGCAGCCCGAATAAACAAACGCCTCAAAATACCAAGAATGAGGTGCCCATTGAGAATGTGGGTAATGCAACGCTTTTCGAGAAAGCGCATCAGTTCGGCTTCCGCCGCTTTAACTTGGACAGGATCAAGTTGTGCTTCGACCGCCGCGACAAGCGTCGCAACCTTTGCTGGATCTACGTCTGGTCCAGTCTTAGTTAGTGCAATTTGTTCAATTGCATCCGGAAGAACTCGTGGAGGAGCTGGCGATCTCCTTGCTGCTATATCCAAAGCCACCGCATGAAGTAGTTCTTTCCTCAGATGCTCTTCGACTCTTTCCATCTCCGCTGCAACCAAGTCTTTGTTTTCTCCACATTGAGCATGCCGAAGGCAGGCACGATTGATTGGCTCATGTTCCCACAAAAAGTTCTCGAATGAATATCGCGGCAAGATAATGACGCAACGATGCGGCACAGTTGTGCGCTTCAATATTCTGTAATCACCATCCAGAATTACGAGGTAAGGGTAGTCGTGATCCACTAGGGCCTGAATGAGCGCTTTGGCATTCTCCGAACCGTGAAATGCTTCCATGCGGCAGGGAATTTTCTCCGTAATCGGCTCGTAGAAAAAAATGTCAGTTGGCCCTTCAACCCAAATGGTAGGAACCTGATGAAATCTCCACTTCTCAGCGAGACCGCCGGGCGTTCTTGTGAAAGACATGATTAGAATCGTGCTAGGTCAATTACTTTGTTGCCGAAACCAGCGGCAATATCAGGCGAATGCGTTGCAACGATAAACTGGCAACGCCCCGCAAGCTGCGTTAGTGATCCCAGTAACTTTTCCTGCCATGACACATGAAGGGAAAGCTCGGGTTCGTCCGCTACATAAACCGCTGGCATTTTCTCGGACAGTAATGCCTGTGTGAGTAGAATCAATATTTGCTTTTCGCCGGAAGAAAGATGGCGCCATTCAATCGGACCCCGTTGCGCTTTGTTTGGGGAAATAACCAGTTCTCCGCGATCAGAGACGCTAACGGTTTTCTCATTTAGGAATGAGTTTACAATCTTTTCGTATGAGTGAAGTGGTGAGAACAGCTTCTCCCGTTTAGTTTCCAATTCCTGAGCGAATGTCACGATTGATCGCGTGCGGCTTATCAACGGGATAATGATCAACGTATCGATATTGATGTTCGTCGGGTTTGATGCAAACTTTGACAGAGCGTTTTTTGCGGCAGAAAAATGTTCGTTAATCCTTGCCTCCATATTCTTGTCTACCAGTCCTACATCACGGAACGCTTGCAGGAGAGCCTTTTTGTCCTCCTCGGATGGTGCAGCAATCGATGACTGCGGTTTCAACAGCAGTCTGTCATGTTGTTTGTCATAGAGAATGTTTTCCAGCGCGTGACGCTGAAATTCTTTTCTTAACTCTGAAAGCTCTGTATTTAGCGATAGACGATATTGTTGTAACGAATCCACCAAGTCCGCAAGACATTCATCAACAGACTCTAGTGGCTTCCTATGCAAACGTTTTCGCGCCATCTCCTCTTCTTCTGCAATGGGAAGTCTTCTACTAACCGGTAGCCAAACCGCAGGGACTAACTCCCGAAGACTTGTTTGTAGACGACGTAGATCTCCATGGATCCCAAAATGGCGGCGCGCTATTTCAAGTGGAATATCAGCGAAGCTTGGGTCGCCACTAAACTGCTGAAAGGGAGTGAGTGAGACCTGAAAGGAGTCTTTATCAATTTGAATCTTGAGATCCTGTTCTGATTGTGTTAGCTGGATTTCACGTCGCTCATTTCCTTCAAATGCTTTGAGTCCTAAAACCACTTGAGAGAACTGCGTGCGGCATAAGCGCGGTAAATTTGCAGTCAGTGTATCGTATAGGATATTAATCAGCGTCGTTTTCCCGGACGCATTTGGCCCAATAATGACGTTTACGTCTTCATGAAGACGGATGGGGTAGTCCTTGTAACCCCACAGTCCTTTGACGTCGAAATTTGTGATGAAGTAGGCGTTCATAGTTTAGGGCTTTTTCGTTGAAAGCTCCCCGCTCAGCAACTTCGGCGGCAGCGTGTAACGCCGGGTGGCGAGAGTGCGGGATTCGGTGGGATACCAAGCCGTTCAGCGCATGGGACTGGGGTAATGCGTTGTCTTGGATCCAAGGGCGCAAATGCCCCATCAATTCGGCGCAATTGCAGGATTTCCGCTTCATGGGTCATCCTCCGATCTGCTGATGCCGTTGCCGCGCTAATTCGAGGTCACGCGGGAGGTAGTTTGTCACTACGGCTTCCGGAATTATACCGACATTCCCAACTTTTCAAGGCATGTCAACCAGTTGTTGAAATGCAGACAGGCTTTGCGTATTGCGTCAATGCCAATCTCTTGCAACAGGGCGACCGCGCTGGTCTTGCGAAACCCCATGCCATAACGTTCGAGCCGTTTGCTCGGGTGAGTCTCCTTGCCTTGATGGATGTT